>JBBQUP010000050.1:0-26326 GCA_038212305.1 Bacteroidales bacterium | reverse complement strand
GAAATCTCAAAAACAATTTACACTAATAATCAGCAGCTTACACAAAACAAAAGTCCAAAACAATCGAAATTTGAGTGAAAATACTTTATTTTTGGGCAAATATTCGTTGATTTTGTGGTTTTGGCTGCAAGTTGGGTTAATTTAGGTTACTGCACTAACCCCTCATATTGGGTATGTAAACGCCGGCATAATAGCTCACAAAGCTTTTCAAGAAGAAATAAGTCTAAAAAAAGCAGCAATTGATCTTGGCCTTGTTACCGCAGAGCAATGTGATCAATGGATTGTATCTTCTGCAATGACAAAACCGACTGACAGAAAATATTAATTGTTTTTGATTTTATGAAGTACTAATAAAACAACCGAAGTAGACTTTTCACTGGACTGCTAAGTCACTGCATAGTTGGGTGAAAAATAGTTATTAACAATATAATTTAAATACTTAACGTATTTTTAGCCGAATTATAGCCGATATTGAATAAATCTCGACTCTTCTTAACATTAAAATATCCGTACTTGCTTAACTCCTGAGGTTCAATATACACATCAATTGAATCTTTCTTATCGTTTGAAGATGTGGCTATGCTAATATTAAATGAACGGATCGCTATATTAATCAATCCGTTAAGTTCAGGATTTTCCTCCAGTGGGTTTACGTTAACCCCAATCAGTTTTTTGCATTGTTTCCTTATTGGCTCAATCGGAAGATTATTTATCAATCCGCCATCAACGTAAATGCTTTTATTAATTTTTATTGGTCTGAATAATATTGGGATACTAGAAGAGGCCAATACTTTATCCACAATACTTCCAGAGTTAAAATATTCGATTGTGCCTTTTGATAAATTTGTTGCAGCTACATATAACGGCTTTTGGAGTTGGTCAAATGATTTAGACTTTAAATTATTTTCCAAAAGCGTTCTTAATCCTTTAATATCCAGAAGTCCAGAATTTCTAAAGATTACATTTGCCAACTCGTAAAATTTCTTTTTTTCAAATAGCTCAAAAATTTCATCCGGTTCATAGCCATCAGCATAAAATGCCCCAACAATACTACCCGCACTAACTCCAGAAATCACTTCGGGGAAAACTTCAGCTTCATGCAGAGCCTTTAAAACACCCAAATGAGCAAATCCACGCACAGCACCACCGCTAAGTGCAATTCCAGTGCTATAATTATTAGATAAACTCATTAAGCTAGGTTTTTAAAGTTATATGTGTTCCAAAGATAACAGATATTCCTTCGTCGGTTATGATTTTTCAATAAACCAGTATTTTTAATCTCTTCATCTATTACTAGAATCACTTTTTACCATTTCTATTTTTTGCCAGAATACTCTGTATTTTTACAAGCGCTTCGTTACTACATTAAGCCTTTTAAGTATAATGTGCTTTAAGCTAGTTGATTGGCGGTTATTCCTTCGGTGAATCAGAGGGTATGGGCAGAGGAAATGAAGCGTTTTTTTGCAGGCATTATCTATTTTAAAGCTCCTATTTGTAAATTTTCAGTTTATTTTGCGGTACTTGTCACATTCCGTTTTAAGTCTGCATTATTATCAAAGCCTGATATTGTAAACAATTTCTTGCTTTATCCATGCTGAGAGCATCCAATGCTCTTTCTGCATCTTGTAAATAAATGATTTGAACATGTACTCGGTTCCATTGTCATTTATATCCTACCCCGCATTTATGCCTTTCTCAATATCTTCTAAAAGACTTCGAATATCTGTTAATACAATCTTTGCCATTTCAAAAGAAGTTGTTTCTGTGCTAATCGAATTCTAGGACTAAACTAAACTCACCAAATCCTAGTTTCTGGTTTCTGGAAAAAAAAGGGAATTGAGTTCTTCATTCTTAATGTCAGTATCCACACCACCGTCCAGTGCCGATTAACCTTTAACATCTTTGCCAGCTTTGCCGAATTTGAACGAGAACTAATTCGAGAGCGTACCATGGCCGGACTGCAAGCAGCACGCGAACGTGGCCGGATAGGCGGCCGCATAAAAGGGATTATCACCCGAAGCCAAAAAAACTGCTTATGCATGCTATCAGTTATGGCAGGATCAATCCAGAACAATAACGGAAGTTTTGAAAATTGTTAAAGTGAGTAGGGCTACTTTTTATAGGTATATTGCCTGGGTAAAGGAGCAAAAGGGAAAGGATGATTATTTCGGACAAACTGTACAACTAATTTTGCTCCAAACTGTACAACTTTTTTCTATCAAAAAGAGATTCATTTGTGATGCAAATATAAGTTAATTTTTTTTTCTGATCGATTCACCTTTTTAATCAAAACGATGAGCATTTAATGCCATTCTGTCCATTATTGCATAATGTATGAGGGATCTTTTAGGTAGTTTTTTTGAGGAAAAGGATAATTGTAAAAACCTTTATTCTCACCAGTTTATTAATTGCTTGCGTTTCGGCTTAAGCTTAGGTTGGCTGAGCTAATAGTGTAAGTTATACTGTTGTTATACGTCTTTTTTGGCTTTGCCAGATGCATGGTAACGAAAATTATTGATTTCAACCAACCATCGTTCGTCGATTTCGGTGCAACATTCTAATTTTAACCTTTTCTGGCAAATAAGGACTTAGCCGGGAGGATCCCTTTAAGTAATTAATTCAAAAAAGTGTATAGTTTTACATACCTTTATCTAGTAATTGAATCGAAACAATGCTATTTATTGCAATAAAACGAATGATAATATGGGTGTACCATACGATCAAAATAAGTAAATTATCTTCGGATAAAAATTAGTTTAAATAAAATTAAAATGTATGAAAAACAAAGTCATTATTTGCATTTTATTATTCAGTCAAATAACTTTTTCTTATGCGCAGCAAGCTTTATGGCAAGGGAAAGGACGAATAGTTATTAGTTCCGATGGAAATGAACACGATCACGACGATTGGTCTGCAACGCCATTAACCTTGGCAATTATAGCCGCCAAAGGCCTGCAAAACAAACTGCCAGTATATGTATATTCCGATCATATTTGGGGAAGTAATCACGAACATCCGGGCGTAAATGGCGTAAAGCCCTATGACCAAATGAAAGAAAGTGCACTTGTGGGCGGCAAAATGTTTGGTTTTAACCAAACCAATTTTATTTGTGCCGTAGACAACCCTGAAATTGCTTATGAAGCAATTAAAAATGAAATTAACAAATCAAATTCCGTCAATCCAATATTCATTATAGCTGCTGGACCTGTTCATGTTATTGGTGAAGCAATTTCGAGAGCAGACAAAGATAAAATACAGTTTGTCACATTAATTTCCTCAATAAATTGCTGGAACGATGACCACTCCGACAAACCGTATACCTCATGGGAACATCATACCGGATGGACTATGATAAAAATAAAACAACACTTTTCGAATCCCGAAGGTGGTAACTTAAACGTAGTTTCGATTATAAGCCAAAGCCCTTTTTTAGAACGAAACTGGAATGAATTCGAATGGTTACTAACTGCTCCTGAACGCAACAACCCATACTACCAAAAAGGAAGTTGGGACTGGTTGTTCGACAGGCTTTGTATGTGTGTCAAACCTGCTTCGGGTGTTGAATACTACTATGCAATTGATGTTTCCGATACCGGAAAACTTCTATTTTTATTAACCGGTATTGAAGAAACTAGTCCTAAATTGTGTTATGATATAATGAAAAATCCGCCTTCAAAATAATTAAAATTGCTTTTTCGAACAATTTTAACTTAAATCACCTTGCTGTCCTTGCTTTTTCGCGAAAGTTGAGGACAGTTTTTTCTGATAATATCAAGGAAGTAAGTTGAAGGTAATAGTTTTACGAATGCGAATTAACGTTTAAAAAATAAATCCGATACAAGCGGCAGTAAGATCTCCATGCGCATGTATATATTCTTGTATTACTGTATATTATTCGGTTGTTTGTTGATGTGAGTTGTAAAAAATAAGTAAAACATTAAGCGTATAATTTGATCACTCATTTACTTTTCGGAATAAATTCGATCGTATCTTTCATTAAGAACTCTTTTATAGTTTTCTTGATGCTCTTGAAATAAAATGGAGTTCTCGATCCTTTTCATTGCAGTTGCTTTGTTTTTCAGAAATCGTTGAAAGACGCCATTGATCTGTTTGTTATTTTACCCCAACTCTTAACCAAATTTGTCGAAGTGAGTTTTTGATATTTTTCTTTTTTTGCCTCCTAACCCACATTGCAGCTATCTATCCATAACATGCTGATAATCTTGTGCTGCAATTTTCAAAATTTCGCCAGTGTGCCACACGGATTTTTTGTGAAGCATGGGGATCGAAGCATATTTTAGCTTGCCTCATGATTCAGATAGTTTTTCAATGACATTTGAATTCACAGGAACCAACTCCTGACCAAACATGGCCAAAACCTGATTGAGTTTTACTTACTTATTATATTTTTTTACATATAAAAAAGTAATGTGGAACAGTGATGAAGGGTTATTTCTATTTTCCAATACAGAAATTCTTAAATATCGTACCTAGTACTTCATCTGTATTTATATGTCCAGTTATCTCTCCTAAAAACTGAAGTACTTCGCGAATGTCCTGAGCTAAAAAGTCGCCCGATAAATTATTTAACAAGCCGATCTTAACACGCAACAATGAGGTGAGCGATTGTTGTAATGCCTCGTAATGGCGAACGTTAGTTACAATTACTTCGTTATTGTCGATTGCAGCTGTATTAACCGTGTTTAAGAGTTCAGTAATTAATTGGTTGATGTTTAATTGCTTTTTTGCCGATAATGGAACAATAGCATCAGTGCCCGCCAGCTCGCTAAATACTTTAGGAGAGAAGCGTTTTTGAATATCCTCAGGACTTAAAAGATCGGTTTTGTTCACAACCAAAATAAGTTTCTGATGACTGTCCATTCGATTTTTAACCGCTGTTACTGCTTCATGAATTTTTGCGTCATTATCCTGAGAATCAATAAGTAGTAACACAATGGTTGCTTGCCCAATTTTTGCAAAGGTTCGGTTTATACCTATGTTCTCAATGGGATCTGTTGTTTCGCGAATGCCAGCTGTGTCGATAAATCGAAAGGCAATACCTTCTAAGTTCAATACATCTTCTATCACATCGCGGGTGGTGCCATGAATATCGCTTACAATGGCTTTATCCTCTTTTAGCAAAGTGTTAAGTAGCGTCGATTTCCCAGCGTTAGTGTGACCCACAATGGCAACCGGAATGCCGTTTTTAATAGCGTTCCCCAACGAAAAGGAGTTTGTTAGACGTTCGATGTGATTTAAAAGCTCGTTTATCAAATTGTTAAGGTCATTTCGACTGGCAAACTCAATATCTTCCTCACTAAAATCGAGTTCCAACTCAATTAGACTAATGAACCACAAAAGTCGTTCACGCAAATGGATTAATTCGCTAGAGAATCCTCCTCGCATCTGCTGTAAAGCAACTCGGCGTGCGGCCTCCGTCTGTGAGGCAATTAAATCGGCAACTGCCTCAGCCTGACTCAAGTCCATTTTCCCATTTAAAAATGCTCTCTGTGTATATTCCCCCGGTTTAGCTAATCTTGATCCATTTTTGATAAGTAGCTGCAAAAGGTTCTGTTGTATGTTTATTGAGCCATGACAAGCAATTTCAACTGTGTTTTCACCAGTAAAGGAATGAGGGGCTTTAAACAGTGTAACCAGCACATCATCAATGTCTAAGTTGCCATCACTTATGGTTCCGAAATGAACCGAGTAGCCTTTCTGATTCGTTAGTTTTTTTTCTGGTTTTGGCGATTTAAAAATGGCATCTACAATGGCAATGGCATTATCTCCACTCAATCGAATAACTGCAATGGCACCCATTCCGGGAGATGTGGAAATGGCGCAAATGGTATGATTAGAATTATTTTCGAAGGAATTTGTTTCCATTTAGTCTGCATTTTTGTATTAAACAAAAATACAAACTTTATTCATGATAGCCATGATTGATAAATATGCCTTATTTTTAAAATTGGCACTCGCTATGAATAGTTCATTGAATGTCTTAAATTAAGATGAAATTATAAATGTATTTATTAGGTTGACAATTCCTTTATCTCTGTTTAAGATTTGATTTATTTACAAATACTGACGTAGGGTCTAATCGCACTAAATCCGTAACACCATTTTCGTACTAAAGGATAAATTAGCAGAAAAATAGGTTTTTGCGTCATTTTAAATTGTAACAATTTTTAACATCACCTCGTTAAATAACTTATTGAAATTTAGGTTAATAATGTAGTGTTTTAACAATAAAGCACATTAATGTATTCATCCTAAATATTTATAAGATAAATGGCGTTTGGGTTTATTTTAAAAAATCTAACTTTTCCCATATGAGACGAATTTACTTTTCTCGACAAGTTGTCTTTTCGTTAATTTTTATTCTTTCAGTTTCTGTCTTTTCGCAAGATTTAGCGATTACGGTTGTTAATGTTCCTGAAATGTCAGCACTGAGTTTAGATGCCATAAATGACATCTCAATAAACGAGAATGTTTCTCACACCCGTGTAGCGCCATTACTTAAAAGAATGCCTATTGGAACAGTTGAGTATGCTTTAGGAACTGCTGATGCAGACGATTTCGCCAAAAATTCCTCAACGGGAGTTGTTAAAATGGGTACTCGCGATTATGAATATCCAGTTGATCAAGATATTATCAACACCTATTTGGAGGCAACTACCGCCACCGATAGCAAAGGGGATTTTGCCAGTGAAGCTTTGGTTGTAGCAGGGTTAAATCTATCAGAAACAGCATCTTTTAGTATTGTCGATATTTTGGATGCCTCTTTAAACGAAAATGCTAACTACACATCGGTTACACCAACAATTACCGGAACACCTACTGGTACTGTAACGTATTCAATTACAGGTGGTGATGATGCAGCATCGTTTACAATCGATCCTTTAACAGGAGTGGTAAGTATGGTTGCTCGTGATTTCGAGAATCCAAATGATAATAACGCAGATAATGTATATAAGTTGATCATTACTGCTACCGATTCGGATAGTAACATCGATGAGGAGGATTGGACTGTAACAGTATTGAATATTAATGATAATACGCCTTTGTCGTATGATGAAAGTTTTAGTGTTGATGAAAGTGAAACAATAACCATTACGGCTTTAAATGGTGTTTTAATAAATGATACCGATGCCGACATGGATGCTCTAAGTGCTATTTTAGTCACCGATGTGGCCAATGGGATTTTAACCTTAAATAGCGATGGAACCTTTACCTATACTCATGATGGAAGTGAAACGCTTGATGATAGTTTTACATACAAAGCAACTGATGGTACTTATGAGAGCGATTTTGCCACAGTCACAATAAATATATCTCCCATTAATGATCCTCCGGTTTCTTATGATGATGCCTATTCAGTAAATGAAGCTGGTACACTTATAGTCAGTCATTTATATGGTGTCCTGTTTAACGATACGGATGCAGAAGGATCTGCACTCACATCCATTTTAGTCAACAACGTTTCAAATGGGAACTTGGGTTTAAACTCCGATGGCTCATTTAGTTACACTCACGATGGCAGCGAAACCACTGCCGATAGTTTTACCTATGTCGCCAACGATGGAAGTGAAGACGGTAATGAGGTCATTGTATCTATAACAATTAATGCCATTAATGATGCGCCAGTTGCCGTGGATGATGATTATGTTGTTGATGAAGGTGGTGTTTTAACCATTGATACATATAATGGCTTACTAATTAATGATACCGATGCAGAGGGAAATACCTTAACATCGGTTTTAGTTAGCGATGTTTCAAACGGTACTTTGGTTCTAAATTCCTATGGTTTATTTACATACACTCATAATGGCGGAGAAACTATTACCGATAGTTTTACTTATAAAGCTAACGATGGAACTGTTGATGGAAATGTTGTAACTGTAAGTATTTACATTACTCCAGTCAACGATATTCCTATTGTTTCCAGTTTCTCTAAATCGGGATTGACCAATATTGCAATTCCAATCACTGATTTGAATTTTACAAATGGCTATTCCGATGTAGAGGGTGATGCTTTAACAAAAGTAATGATCTCAACGCTTCCTTCAAATGGAGTATTGCAAATATTAGGAGCTAATGTGCTTTTGGGTGATGAAATCATGTTGAGTAATGTGGTGAATCTTGTCTATGTTTCTGATTTGTTTTGGACTGGAATAGATAATTTTCAATACAGTGGATCCGATGGAACAGATTACTCTTTGCCAGCCATTGTGACTATTTATATAACTGCTACTCCCAATTCTGCTCCTGTAACTGTGGCCGACAGCTATACAGTCGATGAAGGCACAACATTAACTATCGATGACACTTCAGGTGTTCTTGCCAACGATACTGATGTGGATAACAATACCCTAAATGCTATCTTGGTTAGTACTGTGTCAAATGGTACGTTGGTTTTAAATTCCAATGGCTCATTTATCTATACTCATAATGGAAGTGAAACAACAGGCGATAGCTTTACCTATAAAGCCAACGATAATATGGAAGATGGGAATGTTGTTGCCGTTATCATTATTGTAAACTCAGTTAACGATTTACCGGTTGCTGTTACCGATAGTTATTCACTTGCCGAAGGCGGGTCTGTAACCATTGATGCAATATCGGGTGTTTTAGTTAATGATACTGATATTGAGGGCGATATCCTTTCATCTATTTTGGTGAGCGATGTAGTTAATGGCACATTAGTTTTAAGCAGCGATGGATCGTTTACATATACTCACAATGGAGGCGAATCAACAAGTGATACCTTCACTTATAAAGTTAACGATGGAATTGATGAGGGTAATACCATTTTGGTAACAATTACAATTACACCTGTTAACGATGCCCCCATTGCTACCAATGCATCCATAACAATAAATGGAGGAGAAACTTACAGTGGAACCACATTAATTGATAATGTGACCGATGCCGAATCTGATCTAATAACTATTAATACAACACCCATTTTTGATGTAAATAATGGAGTATTGGTTATTAATGTTGATGGCACATATTCTTACACGCCAAATGCTGGCTTTTATGGCAACGATAGCTTTACGTATCAGGTTTGCGATAATGGAACGCTTCAGCAATGCACCACAGGAGTGGCTTCAATCTCTGTAATTGATTTAGATTCCGACAACGATGGTATTCCTGATAGAATTGAAGGAACGCTAGATTCTGATGGTGATGGTACTCCCGATTATTTAGACTTAGACTCCGATAACGATGGAATTCCTGATAGTATCGAAGGAAATATAGATACCGACAGCGATGGTACATCTGATTTCTTGGATACGGATTCGGATGGTGATGGTGTTTTAGATGCCGACGAGTTGGCAGGCGACTGCGATAACGATGGAGTTCCAAATCGTATCGATAAAGACAAATGTTTTGATACGCTACCTGTGCCTAAAGGTTTTTCACCCAATGGCGATACTTTTTCAGATAGATTCGAGCTCGGATGGTTGAATCAATACAGTGTGGTTAAAATCGAAATATTTAACCGATGGGGGAACACCATTTATCGCAACGATAAGTACGATAACAGCTGGAATGGAACATCCAATGTTGGATTTTCGGTAGGAACCGAGTTGCCAATAGGAACTTACTTTTATGTGATTACCATCCCTGAAGTCAATAAGTCACTCTCAGGTTACATCTATTTAAATAAGTAAATATAATACCAAGCAGCGGTTTTGTGTCTCTGCTTGATTAAAACCCCGATGTTATGATCATCTTGAATAAAATAAATACAAAAGGCTGGTTGCTAATGGCTTTATTGGCTATTTGTAAGGTTGGCTATGGTCAGCAAGAAGCTATGTACTCTCAATACATGTTTAATACCATGGCTGTTAACCCAGCCTATGCAGGTACTCGCAATGCGTTAAATGTTTTGGTGTTATCGCGCATGCAATGGGTCGGGCTCGATGGAGCGCCTCGCACATACACTTTTTCGGCTCATGCACCCATCGAAAATCAAAAAATGGGATTAGGGGTCTCAATGGTTGCCGATAAAATTGGCCCTGTCAACAATTATTATTTCAATTTAAACTATGCTTATCATCTTAAATTAACCGAGGCGTTAACCTTGTCAATGGGACTCAAAGCTGGTATTTATAACTATTATGTGGGTTTAAATGATTTGGGGCAGGTAAATGATCCAACTTTTGCTTCTAATATCGAAAAAGTTTTTCAACCGAATGCCGGTGTAGGTTTGTATTTATTCTCAAATAAATTCTATGCTGGATTTTCTATTCCTAAAATGATTCAAGGGAAATTAAGTGATGTGGAAGTGAATGGAAGCGTACTAAGTAATTTAAAACGTCACTATTTTTTAATGGGAGGTTATGTATTCAATGTTAACTCTGATGTTGTATTGAAGCCTTCGGTTATCGAAAAGGTAGTTGCAGGGGCCCCACCTTCAACCGATTTAACATTGCAGATGTTTTATAAATCCAACTATTGGTTTGGAACAACCTACAGATTTGGCGATGCCATGGCATTTATGGCTGGGATTCAGATTAATCGTCAACTTATGTTCGGTTATTCATACGATATTACCTTGTCTAGTTTAGCCGGATATAATCATGGCAGTCACGAAATAATGATTAGCTATGACTTTGATGGCTGGATGAAGAAGGAAATAACATCGGCTCGTTATTTGTAAGTCAAAGATTAAAATGTTTTATTTACGCCCAATCAAAACCTCTAAATGTTCTTATAATGAATAATTCTAAGATCGCTATACTCTCTCTGCTTTTAATGTTGTGACTTTCCACAGTGGCAATTGCTCAAGTGTTGCATAAAGTTGATAGTTTGTAGGCCGTTACCATTCCGATGGAGTGAAATGTACCGAAGAAGAGCATCAACAAAACCGAAGAATCGAAATACAGATTATTGGAATGAATAGATAGTTGTAACGTATTATCTAATTTTCAGGCCCCTGTTCGAAATTGAATCGCGGACTTTATTTTAAAATATCTTTTTAGATCGTAATTTAAGTCTTAAAAAAGTATTAACTTGAATGGGCGTGAATCGTATTACATTAGATTAAGGTTTTAAATGAATAGAGTATGAAAAAGGAGTTGTCTGTTAATGATGCGTTGGACGGGAAAAATCTTTTATACACACTTATTAATAACATGCCTGATTTCATTTATATTAAGGATGAAAAAAGTCGTTTTATTGTAGCTAACAAAAAATTAGCTGATGTCATGCATTTCGAGAAACCCGAAGATTTAGTTGGTAAAATGGATATGGATTACTATCCAAAAGAGTTAGCCCAGAAGTTTTTTAATGATGAACAGCTAATTTTAAAATCAAAAAAACCGTTAATTAATTGTATTGAAGATGGGTTAAACGAAAAAGGGAATAAAATAATTTTATCCACAACAAAAATTCCAATATTTAATAAAAACAACGATGTAATTGGAATAATTGGAATTGGGAGAGATGTCACTGATCTTAAAAATGCCCAAGAAGAAATCAAAGAGCGTGAAGTTCAATTAGCTCATGAATCGGGAAAAGCCGAAATTGTGTCCGATATTTTGCATAACATTGGCAATGTTTTAAATAGCGTAACCGTTGCAGTTCTTGAAATAAATCGATCATTGGAAGAATCAAAAATATCAAGTCTAGTAAAACTTGTGAATCTAGTAAACGAACATCAACATGATTTACCTTCATATATAGAATCAGATGAAAAGGGGAAAGTTATTCCTGTTTTATTAAATAAAATATCGAATAAATTAATTGAGGAACAAATTTTTATTGCAAATGAAGTTATTCAACTCGAAAAACGTTTAGAAGTAATCATTCATATACTTGAACTACAGAGAGGAGTAAGTAAAAATTCTTTATTTATAAAATCAGAATCTGTAAATGAAATGCTCGATGTTGCCATCGATATTTTGCATTCAAAACTTGAAAATCGAAATATTCTTGTATTAAAGAATGTTGACTTTGCTTTAAAGATAAATTGCATTCGTTCAAAAATTATACATGTATTTGTTAATTTTTTAAAAAACTCCATCGAATCTTTCGATGAATGTAATACCAGTGATTTTATCATTGAAGTGGAGGGGTATGAGACTGAAAATAAAATTGTTGTTAGGTTTAAGGATAATGGAATAGGAATTAATTCTGACGATCTCAATAAAATTTTTAATCACGGATTTACTACAAAGCAATCTGGTTATGGATTTGGATTACACTCATGTGCTAATGCCATTCAGGAAATAAATGGAAAAATATTTGCTACCTCAGAAGGACAAAATAAAGGTTGCATTATAACAATTGAATTATCTAACAATTAAATTATCATGAATAGTAAAAATAAGCGAATTCTAATTGTTGATGACAACGTGTCGATACATGATGATTTTAAAAAAATATTAGCAATAAAGTCATTCGATAATATTGAGTTAGCTGAATTGGAGTCGTTGGTTTTTAATGAGCCTCATCCTACTTCACGAAAATCTCCTGCGTTTTGGATTGATGATGCCTATCAAGGCGAAGAAGCCATTTTAATGGTGCATACAGCAGAACAAGAAGGAGATCCCTATGCATTAATATTTATGGATGTACGAATGCCTCCCGGAATTGATGGAATTGAAACAATCTCTAGAATATGGAAAAATCACCCCAATATTGAAGTAGTTATATGTACTGCTTATTCCGACTATTCGTGGGATGATATAATGCTTAAGTTTGGTGAGACTGATAAATTATTGTTTTCTAAAAAACCCTTTAATGTAGTTGCCATAAAACAATTAGCTCATGCATTAACAACAAAATGGGAATTAGGGAAAAAAAATCGTGAATATCTCGAATTATTAGAGGATGAAGTTCGTAAACGAACAGATGAACTAAATAGGCTTTTGCTTCATATGCAAAAATTGAAAGAGAAGGCTGAGTCCTCCGATAAAATGAAATCTGTTTTTCTGTCAAATATGAGTCACGAGATTCGGAATCCTTTAAATTCAATATTAGGATTTACCGAGTTGCTTGAGAATAAGAAAGATATGTCGGATGAGAAAAAAATCCGTTATCTTCAAACCATTAATAATAGCGGGAAAAGTTTATTACGACTTATAAATGATATTATTGATTTAGCCAAAATAGAAGCGGGTCATTTAACAGTTGAAAATGAAGTATTTGATCTAAATCAACTATTTCATGATCTTGAGAATTTCTATACGCTTGAAGCTAAAGAGAAAAAAAGAACCAATTTGAAAATTATAATAGATGTTTCTCCCAATGATGGCTCATTCTTTTTCACTTCCGATCAATATAGATTAAAACAAATAATTTCGAATTTATTAAATAATGCAATTAAGTTTACCACACAAGGATTTGTGAAATTTGGATATAAAAAATTAGATTCGAATGAAATATATTTCTTTGTCGAGGATACTGGTATTGGCATTGTGAAGGAAAAACACGAGAGTATTTTCCAACGTTTTATTCAAGCCGAAATGTCTATCGAAGAGCGTAATGGAACAGGTTTGGGATTAGCAATTGTTAAAAATTTGGTGCAACTGTTGGGTGGTAACATTCAACTTAAATCCGAATCTTCAAATGGTTCACTATTCTATTTTACCCTTCCATTTGAAAATAATGCAAATCAAGAAGTCAATATTGGAAAACAGAATAAAAATCAAAATACAGATTACAATTGGAAGGGGAAATCTATTTTATTTGCTGAAGATGAAGCATCTAATTACCTGTTGTTAAAAGAGATTTTCGAACCTACATTAGTTGATTTAATTTGGGTTAAAGATGGAGCTCAAGCTATTGATTTAATTGATTCTGGGAAACATTTTGATTTAGTTCTTACCGATATTCGAATGCCTAATAAAGACGGTCATGCGCTTTTGGAGTATGTGAAATCTAAAGATAAAGATGCAATTGTAATAGCTCAAAGTGGCTATGCAATGGTCGAAGAACGAAAGAAATACTTGAGTTATGGGTTTGATGAATATTTAGAAAAACCCATTGATATTGTTCGATTATTAAACGTAATTAATTCCTATATCGGATAAACAAATAAATAACTTCCTTTCGAATTCTTCTTTGACAGATCTAAATAATAAAAAATTAGTATAGCCACGAATCGAATATCATTAGAGTCGTTTCACGCTCAGGTGATTAAAGACGAATGAAATAATGTATAAAGAAGAAAGCGGCCAGATCCTAACTTCAAGCCGTCAGGCTCACGAATAATTTTATTCGTGAGTTAGTGGGTAATTTTCAATCTTTTTTTTCAATGTCGGTGGTCATTAAAAAATACTTAGTTGATCCGATTCAATAATAAAAATATCATTTTCTTTATTGTTAGCTAATTCAACCATTGCTTTAGCAACTTGCCATGCTTCAATACTTCTGTATTTTTTTAGTTTGCCTAATAGTAAAGGATGTAAAATTGAGAGAATTGTTTTCGATAATTTTTCACCAATTCTAAATTCATGTCTATTACCTGTTAAAAGCGATGGGCGCACAATTATTAACGTGTTAAATCCCATTGTTTTTAATCTGCTTTCTAATTGACCTTTTGTCTTTAAATAAAAGTTACTCGATTTTGCATTTGCACCTAATGAACTAATAACTACAAATTTTATAACACCACGTTGCTTTGCCCAATCTGCTAACTCAATAATCATGTCATAATCAACTAATCGAAAAGCATCTTTCGATCCTGCTTTTTTTATGGTGGTTCCTAAAGCACAAAATACAGTTGTTATTTTAGTTTCACTCGGTATTTCGATAGGCTGATTAATTAGCGTTGTTTTATGTGTACTCACGCTTAATGCTCTTCGGGTTAAAGCAAATATATTATTGTAAGTGGTATCGGCTTCTAATAATTTAATTAATTCTATCCCTGTTAATCCTGTAGCTCCAGCAATAATTGCATTTTTCATGGCTTGAATTTTTCATCAAATTACAAAAACAAATTACATTGTCTCAATTTATTTTTTACTTTTGTCGTTGAATTGGTTCCTCGTTTGAGGATTAAAATGGGAATCCGGTGAACAATATATTGTAAATCCGGAGCTGTCCCCGCAGCTGTAAGTCTTAATGATTTTTTAATATTTAGCCACTAAAGTATCTCAAATTCTTTGGGAAGGCATTAAAAAATAAGACGAGCCAGAAGACCTGCCAAATCAAATTTGTAGCTTTCGGGAGAAAAGTAAAGGATGAAACAGCATTTGTTTTAATATCTTTATTACGCCGGTAGTTACAGTGAACTTATATCATTGTAAACTATGCGCTTTATTGTTATTTGTGTTACCTTAATTGGGTTTGAAATTGGTTTATTTGGCCAAATTCCCGATACTGTTCGGTTGTCGGAAGTAGAGATATTGAAGAATCGTACTTCTGTTTTCTCCGACAATACGCAACATCAGGTTTTGTCGGTTCAAAAAATGCGTAACTCTACCCAAACCTCATTAGGTGAATTTTTACAAAGTCAAGGTGGATTTTATGTAGCAGCAAATGGAGGTGGTGGCGCTTTGGCCACCATTCGATTAAGAGGTGCAAGTTCGAATCATACTCAAGTTAATTGGAATGGCTTTCCTATAAACTCATCAACTACTGGTGGTGCCGATTTATCTATTATTCCATTAGATGGATTTAATAACGTTTCAGTTGTTTATGGTGCATCAGGTGCTTTGTATGGCAGTGGCTCAATAGGAGGTGCTATTAATTTAGATACGAAGATAAAAAGTAGCGATTCTGCATATTTTAGAAATTCTTTTTCATATAGTAACGAAGGGACTTATCAGGTGCGCTTTAGTAATCAATCGTCGATTGGTAAATTAAAGTTTCAAATTAGTCAGTGGTATGTAACGTCTGAAAACAGATATAAATATTACCTTGATAAAACCCAAATTGGAATTCGTAAGAACGCAGATTACTTTAATTATGGAGTCATTGCTTCTCTTTTATATCCTATTAATTCAGCTTCCGATTTGGATGGGGCTTTGTGGGTACAAGCTAAAAAATATCGAGTGCCAACAATATTGGGATCATCTGATAATAGTTACGATTTTCAATCAGATGAAGCCATTCGAGGTACTTTCGGATATACCTATCGGTTCAATCAATCTGTGTTAAAAGCAAAAATGGCCTATTTTAACGACAACCTGCTTTATACTGAAAAGAGTTCCGCAAATGATGTGCTTTACTCAATTTATTCACCTTTTAACACAAACCGTTTTCAAGGTGATCTTACTTACAGATATTATTTTAACGCTTTAATTATCGAATCGGGGATTGTTCCAACTTCTATAAGTGCAGACGTAGGTGCTTATAAACAAACACGATCAGAAATGTCTATGGCTTTGTTCCAGTGTGCTTCATTAAGAGTTGATCGTGTAAATTTTAATATGGCTGTTCGTAAAGAAATGGCTACTAATTACAGTTCGAAGCTACTTTTTTCAACGGGTGCTTCAGTTTCAATTATTAAAGATTTGCTACAAGGAAATATTAACTGGTCGCAAAAATTCAGGAAACCCACTTTAAATGAACTTTATTGGAAGCCAGGTGGCAACGAAAATTTGCAATCCGAAACAGGAAACTCATTCGAATGTGGATTGAATATGACCAAAAAATGGAATGATTTTGTTGAGCTTAATATTGAGTTAAATGGATACGAATCCCAAATAAAGAATTTAATCTTATGGACTCCAAATGCATTATCAGGCATGATATGGGAGCCTAAAAATAGAGATAGAGCCACAATAAAAGGGGTGAGTCTTAAAGGCGATTTGGGGTTGAAAATAAATTCATCAAATATTAGTTTGGGAGGAACTTTAGACTTCAATAAAAACATCGTTCGAAGTAACAATCAGCCATGGGAAGATATGTTATACAACCCTAAAATGTCTTGTTCTGGAACCGCTAACTATTCCAATTCGTTAATAGATGCCACACTGAATCTTCTCTATTTTGGATCCAGACGATATGACAGTAAAATAGTCGAATTGCTGCATCCTTACTATACATTAAATTTCGCGATATCAGCTCGTTTTGCCATATCTAAAGTTCACATGCAAAGTGGAGTTCAAGTCTCAAATATTTTAAATGAAAACTATCAATTAGTAAAATCATATCCAATGCCACTTCGAACGATTGGAGTGATGTTATCCGTAAAAATTTAAATTTAAATTTTAATTATATGACTAGTAGAAATTTATTAATTGTGTTCCGTAGTTTAATGGTTTATTTATTAACCATGGTATTTGTTTCATGTGAGAAAGTTGAAGATCCCATCGATTTGACTGTAAATAATCTAAAAGGTTATTTTGTAGTATCTGAAGGTGGTTTCTATAAAAACAATGGAGATATAACTTTTTTCAATCCCGAAAACCTTGAATTACACACGAATCTTTATGCTGCTACAAATCAAAACGATTGTGGCGATATTGTTCAAAGCTTTGCAATAAAGGATTCTTTGGGATTTATTGTTGCAAATAATTCAGGTAAAATTGAAATTGTAAGCATGGTGGATTTTAAAAGTGTTAAAAGCATTAAAAATCTAAGCTATCCAAGATGCATTGTTTCAAATAATAATAACGAATTGTTTGTAAGTAATGGCAATGGTTTCGGGAGTGATTGTATTTATGTTATTAACAGAGCTACTCTTTCTATTACGGATACAATTGCTGTTGGTAAAGGCCCTGAGAAGCTCTTAATTTCAGGCAACTATTTGTATGTAGCCAATAGCGGTGCTTGGAGTACCGATAAAACTGTCTCTGTAATTAATATGCAAACAAAGGAAGTTGCAAAAACAATTACAGTAGGTAGTGTGCCAATTGACATGGTAAAAGATAAAAATGGAACAATTTGGGTTTATTGTAAAGGCGATGTACAAACCGATTGGTCATTTAAAAACTCGATGTTGTATAAAATTAATCCATCAAATTTTAGCACATCAACAATCGCGTTAAATGCCATTACAACGTTTGGTATAAACAATTTAGCAATTGATATATCGGGCGATAACTTGTATGTAATAACCAATGCAGTATATAAAATGCCAATTACAGCAACTATATTTCCAACCGAGAAATTTATTGACAATACTTTTTATGGAATGGATGTAGATCCCGCAAACGATAATGTGATTGTGTTAGATGGTTATGGTGCTGAAGCCAATGTATTTAGTAGTGCAGGTGTTAAATTATACACTTTTAAAACTGCCGCGAATCCTAATGCGGTCGTTTTCAGCAATTAACTTTATTTAACTAAGTATTTTTTGATATTTTCTCAACATTTGCCATTAATATATTAATGTATAGGTTGTTGCATGATAAACAGTGAATGAAAAAAAGAGTCGCAATTCTTTTGTAATTCAAATAAATGATCTATCTTTACATCGATAAACAAAGCACAGAAATGTGTGAAGTTTTTCTCATAGTTTAGGGTTAGGTTTGGTTAAAGTGAAAGCCGGAAAAGTACTACTTTTTCGGCTTTCGCGCTTTTTGCCCTCAATACAAGTATTTTTTATGCATAAAGTATATAAAGATCTTCAATATTATAAGTTCTGTGCATACGGATTTCTTAAGAACCTAGCATTTCATGATCCATTTTTTATGCTTTTCTTTATTGAAAGAGGGTTAACCTTTTTTCAGATAGGAACTTTATATGCTACTCGCGAAATTGTAATTAATATTGTCGAAATCCCTTCGGGCATAATTGCTGATTTATTTGGACGCAAAAGGGTTATGATGTTAGCATTTGCTTTTTATTCATCCAGTTTATTGCTATTAGTATTCTCGAATTCCTACTTTGGATTTATAATTGCTTTTACTATCTATGGATTTGGTGACGCATCAAGAACAGGAACCCATAAAGCAATGATATTAAGCTATCTAATGGTAAATGGATGGACTGAAACCAAAACAAATTATTATGGTCATACCCGATCGTGGTCTCAGATAGGATCGGGGATAGGGGCTTTATTAAGTGGCATAATATTTTATTTTTCAGGCGACTTAAAATTGGTTTTTGTTTTAGCAATTATTCCATATCTCTTGGATTTTATATTGCTAACGTCTTATCCTAATTATCTTAATGGTCAAACTCAGCCCTTTAGTTTTAGAAAATTGCATCTGATTTTTTCATCCTATTTTAAAGATTTATGGAAAGGGGTAGGGAGTATTCAAATGATTAAAATTCTATCTAATACTTCAATATATACTGGTTTTTACAAGGGAACAAAGGATTACCTACAGCCTATGTTGCTTAGTTTGGTGTTGGTTTTACCAATTTTGACTAATAATACCGAAAGCGAACGTTTATCTATCATTGTTGCATTAACTTATTTTGTGCTTTTCTTATTAACCTCCAAAGCGTCTGCAATGTCAGGTGCGCTATCTTTTAAAATACGCCCTTTATCCCGTCTTTTAAATGTCTTACTAGTTATTGGTGTTGGAGTTGGTGTTTTGTCGGGTATTGCATACTATTTAAATTATAAGATAGTCGCTATAGTGTTGTTTTGCGGTATTATTGTTGTGCAAAATTTGCGCAGACCTGTGGCCATGAGTTTTTTGACTGATAATTTTAATGATAAAATAATGGCAGGCAGTTTAAGTGCCGAATCGTTGATGGAAACTTTTTTCACCGCCATTTTTGTAACTTTTTTAGGCTATGTTGCTGATAAATTCAATCCCGGAGTTGCGATTTCTGTTTTAGGGATACTTATACTATTTATTTTCTATTTTATAAGAATTAAAAATAAGCCAATTGATAATGTAATTTAATTAGTTACTGTTTGAATTTTATTTTAATGAATACATATATAGGAAGAATAATAGGTATTAGACAGATAGATAAGTTATTTTAGATGATTCCTGATGGTGAACATTCTACTTTCATCATTTCATCATTTGATCTTTTGATCTTTTTATCTTCTCTTCCCCCTTGCATTCGGCATCTATAAAAACCAAGTTAATTAATTGTAATCGAATGAAATAATACTATCCCATCAGACCTTAGCAAAGTGTTGGGTATAGTTTATTCAACAATTAATGCAAATATTGACGCTTCTTAGTACTAGGGTAAGGGTAAAAAAAAGTAAAAACTATGGTTCGTGAAGTATCTTTTTTTATATATTTGCACCTCGAAATTGGTCTAGTAGCTCAGTTGGATAGAGCAACAGCCTTCTAAGCTGTGGGTCGTGGGTTCGAATCCCGCCTGGATCACCCAAATGGGACAAATCTAAATTTAACAGATTTGTTCCATTTTTTTGTTTTGTATTTCGATGCTTCTCATTAGTACGATAATTAATGCTTCATTGATGCGAGTAGTTCTGAATCATCTTCACCTTTCAAGGCTTTCGCATTAAAAAAACATCAGTAAACATTTGTGTTAAATTATTTAAGAACCTATATTTGCTCAGCTTTAAACTCAAAATTGCTTGGTTTGAAAGCGATTGAATTACCTAATTCTGAAAAACGTTCAATATTTCTGAAAAATATTTCTCAGAATTGAAAGGTCTTTGATATACTGATATAGAAAACTTAAGTCATCGTTTCGTTGATTGCTAATTTTTTATATTTTCATGCAATTTACTGTTGTGTAGATTGTTTCGGAGATATTAAAGTTGTTCGATGACGATTAGTAAGACGCTTTTGCAACCAATGTTAAATATATTTGGAAGAACATAAATTGTTAATAATAGTATAATTTACATTAAAAATGTTAGATTTGGATTTCCATTTTTAAGCAGAATATTTTGAATGTAATTAAATCAAATAGTGAACTAATACTGCTCGTTCTTGGAAGACTGGTACTCCTGTATGGAAGTTCTTAATTTAGTAGAAGACAATAAATTCACGATTTTTTTTGATAAAATTCAACAAAATATAAGCAGAAATACTTTAACGAATCACTCAAAAACGGTTAAGTTTCTAACGTTATCTATTGTTGAAAACTGGGTATCTACTCAAAATAAAAATATTACTTTGAAAAATAAATTTAAACCTAACTTTAAAAATGATTTTGCCTATGACATGAACAATAAAAGAAAAGAATAGGGAGATGTGTAACATTTCCTCGCGGAGATTAAATTTAAATCCTGCACTGAGAAACAGTGTAATTATTAACTAATCAATAACAAAGCATGAAAAAAATTACGGAATTGACCGGGGATGTGAAATTTCCTTGGTTGAAAAAAGTATTCAGAATTATGAAATTATCGACCTTTTTTATTTTGACTTCGGTGGTTTGTGTTTTTGCAGGCAATACCTACTCACAGTCGAATAATACTGGTTTAAATCAGACTGAATCATCATCCAATGCCCAGCAACAAAATACAGTATCGGGTAAGGTTTTGGATTCTTTAGGATTTCCCCTTCCTGGCGTTACCGTTGTGGTTAAAGGAACTACAACAGGAGTAATTACCGATCCAGAAGGTAAGTATTCACTTACAAACGTTCCAGAAAATGCAACTTTGCAATTCTCATTTATTGGAATGAAATCGCAAGAGATAGCTGTATCTGGAAAATCAGCAATCAATGTAACTCTTGAAGAAGAATCAATTGGTATTGATGAAGTTGTTGCCATTGGATATGGTACTGTTAAAAAATCAGATTTAACGGGATCAGTATCTTCAGTAAAATCAGATCAACTGGTTGCATTCCCTACTTCAGGTGCTGTTCAGGCATTACAGGGTCGCGCTGCTGGGGTTCAGATAACCGCCAATAATGGTGATCCAGGCGGTTCAATGTCAATAAAAATAAGGGGAGGAACCTCTATGACCTCAAGCAATAATCCGCTTTATGTGGTGGATGGCTTTCCAGGTGCATTTTTGCCAGAACCCGAAAACATTGAATCACTTGAAATCTTAAAAGATGCTTCTGCAACTGCTATTTACGGCTCACGTGGAGCAAACGGAGTTGTGATGATTACCACCAAAAAAGGGAACAAAGGAAAAGTAAGAGTTGAATACAATACTTCAATTTCTCAACAGCAAGAGACTAACCGCATTGAATTATTAAATGCAAAGGAGTTTCTTGATTTGAATTTACCTTACTTTCCAGCCTACGTGAGTGATGGTCAGGACACAGACTGGTTGGATGTCGTTTTTCAAAAAGGAAGCATACAAACTCATCAACTCTCCTTATCAGGTGGAAATGAAGTTGCTGACTATTATATTTCTGGTTCATATTTTGACCAAAAGGGACTTATTGTAGGTTCTGGGTTTAATAAATATTCGCTCACCAGCAATATCAATATCAAAGCTAACGATTGGATCAAGATAGGTTTAAACCTTATGGTACAAAGAGCAACTGTAGATGGTGTATCTACACAGGAAAATTCTGGAGGCTCAGCTCAGGCAGGTGTTATAGGATCTGCAATGCGCTTTATGCCTGATCAGGGCATTTATAAAGCCGATGGTGTTACATATTCGTTAGCAAAACTGGGAGATCCGATTGAGAACCCATATGCGATTATACATGAAAATACCAACAATGATGTCAATGATCGCATTCAGGCAAACATATCAGGCGAATTCACGCTAGCCAAAGACCTTACATTCAACTCAATTCTTGGATTGTCTACAAACAGTGATAGGATTGGTAACTATGCATCATCTTTGACCAGTGGTGCTCGTGATGAAGGACTTGCCTCGATAGACGCTCACAAAAATTCAAGATTTGGATCAGAGAATTTTTTCAATTACAACCACAAATTTGCTTCAATCCACAAGGTGAATGTAATGGTTGGATACTCTCATTCATTCGAAAAGAGTGAGAGATGGGGAGCCTCAACAGGCCTCTTTCTTTCGGATGGGGGTTCTTATTGGAGCATGGGTGCTGGAACTAAGGTCCCTAGAATCCCTTATTCTGGGATTGGAGATTCACAGCTCACTTCTTTCTTAGGTAGGTTGAACTATGGATTAAACGATAAGTACCTTCTTACTTTGAGCTCACGATATGACGGATCTTCGCGATTTAGTAAAAATAACAAGTGGGGTTTTTTCCCATCGGGATCGTTGGCATGGAACATGCAAAAAGAGTCCTTCATGAACAGTATTCCTGTGATCAGTCAGTTCAAGTGGAGAGCTTCTTATGGGGTTGTTGGAAAGCAGTCAATCGCTTCGTACCAGACGCTGGCCAGACTTAGCCCAGTTCTATCCATTGTCAACGGCGTAATAGTTAATGCAATTCTACCTAGTGTTCTTGCGAACGACAACTTGAAATGGGAAAGCACAGCAGCAACCAATGTGGGTGTAGATATCTCATTCGTGAAAAATCGCATCAATTTTACCGCTGATGTATACAAGACTATCACTACAGATATGCTCTTTCAGGTGGATCTGCCTAACTATTCTCCGGTTTCAAGTCAGCTCCAAAATGCTGGAAAGTATGAAAGCAAGGGTCTTGAATTATCTGTTGCATCCAAAAACATGACTGGTGAATTCAAATGGACTACCGATTTCAATATCTCTTTCAACCGCAACAAGATTCTTGAACTTCCTAGTGGCAAGGATCTGAAGTACAATAATGTTCCCGGTCATTGGCCTGGATTTGCCAACAATCTTATTATGAGTGAAGGGCATCCACTAGGTAGCTTCTATGGCTACGTTTATGAAGGCGTTTACCAAACTGGCGATACCTTTACTCCTGGCGCAGGATTTGAAGTGGTAGCTGGTGGCGAAAAGTACCGCGATCTTAATAATGGTAAAGATGCAGTAACAGGAGAGCCGACAGGTCTTCCTGATGGTGTTTTGAATACCAGTGATTTAACTATTATCGGTAATCCTAATCCAGACTTCTTTTATGGATTTAACAATGAATTCAGTTTCAAAGGTTTTGATTTGGGAATTTTTATTCAGGGATCTCAAGGAAACGATATTTACAGTTATACCTTACAGGAATTGGAGAATTTAGGTGCATATGGTTACAATTCGACCAAAAAAGCACTTGAGAGATGGTCCCCAACCAATACAAATACTGATGTGCCGATGAAAAATCTCACCCGCTCGTTAAAACCATCTTCAAGATGGGTGATGGATGGCAGTTATATACGTGTGAAGAACATCATGTTTGGATATACCCTTCCTAATTCAATCGCTCAGAAATTGTCGCTACAGAAAGCAAGGATTTATGTGAGCGGACAGAATCTTTTCACCATTACCAAATACAGGGGATTTGATCCGGAGGTAAGTTACAAGTCGGGTAGCAATTCATACGGTTCTGATTATGCAAGTTATCCGATGGCAAAATCAATTACTGCAGGTCTGAACATTGTTTTCTAACATTAATACATTTTAGTTATGAAAAATAAAATATTTATAATACTTTTTGCATCGCTTTTCACAGGGCTTTTTAGCTGTACCGATCTAGCTGAGAAACCTGTAGGATTGACTTCTCCTGAAGGATTCTTTGTATCAAAGAGAGAAGTTCAGGCTGCAGTTTTTGCCTTCAACGGAGCACTGGCCAACGAGAAGCTTTTTGGTCGTCAGTATATTAATCTCCTGAATTTCAGGGATGACATGTGCGATTTAGCTGTTCCAAATGCGGATCGTGGTTTTGTTAATAGTTTTAATGGATTAAATCCGAACAACGGCATTTCGAAGGTTGTGTGGGAGCAGTTTTACGTAGCAATTGGTACTGCTAATATGGCTGAATCTGGAGCCATAAGCCTCGGACTGCCAGACGCAGATATCAATTATCTAATTGCAGAAGCCAAGTTCAATCGGGCATTTTGCTATTTCCATTTGGTGCGTTGCTTCGGTGATCTTCCAGCTATCTATTCGCCGATTTCAGACCCTGCCGCTGTAGCGGCAATATCTAGGACTCCGGCTTCGGAAATCTATGATCAAATCATTAAAGACCTTAAGTACGCAAAACAATGGCTTCCTAACACACAGCCATCTGATTGCAGATCTAGGCCTACAAAAGGAACTGCAGCCTCCTATTTGGCCGCGGTATATTTGTCGCAAAATGATTTCGTGAATGCATATACTGAAGCAAAATATGTGATCGACAACAAAGCACTGTTTGGCTATGTTCTGGAAGCTGACTATCAGACCCTTTTCAAAGCTATTACTACAGCCAATTTGAATAAGGAAACGATTTATTCAATCGATTTTCAGGCAGTTACCGTTGGTGTGTCTGGTGTTAATGGAGGTAGTGCTTACAACGATGACATTATGGCTCCTATGACAACTCCTAGTGATTACAATGCGGGTTTTGGCTCCATGGTACCTACCTTGGCTGTTTATCAATCCTATAATCCTTTGGACTATAGAAGAACGGTAAGCTTTGACACCCTTTTGGCTGGAAAGCCTTATACCTTATGGGCTACCAAAAAACCGCATATTGCCAAATTTAACAGATTTCCCGGCGGTGCAGCTGCGGCTAGTGCCTGGAGGTATTCAGATAACAATTATCAGGACATGAGGTATGCTGACGTTCTTTTAATTGCTGCAGAGGCATTATGCGAGAAAAATAATGGTCCAACTACTGAATCTGAGGGATATGTTAACGAGGTTAGAGCCAGGGCTAGGATGGCCAATGGTACACCAAGAGCCTATCCTGCCGACGTTGCAACAGGATTGTCGAAATCGGCCTTTATCGATTTGATTATTGAAGAGAGAAGAATCGAATTCGGATTCGAATGGAAACGATGGTTCGACATCAAACGCAGAGATTTAGGAGACCTAGTTTTCAAAGGTGCTAATTCAACTGAGCCGCATGCTACATTTGATAAAACCCGCGATTACCTCTTTCCTGTTCCTCAAAAAACAATCGATGTAAATAAAAACATTTCCCAAAATCCTGGGTATTAATTTGATATTACTAAGCAAGCATTCCTCAGCAGAGGATGCTTGCTTTTTTTTTTGAATTATTTGGCACATTACTATTTATTATTGGATTAATTTCTTATGTTGTAAAAATATTTCAAGTGAATAAAGCTTAGCTTGAAATATTTAATAGCAGGTCAATGATTTATCACACAACGCAAGTGCAATTGCAGACGTTATATAAATGACCCTAAAAAAAACAATTTAATTGTTTTCCTACATCGGCTAATAGAACATGAACTTACCCTTGGTTTATGAGTTTTTTAGAACACATTAAAGCATCTGCTAACTTAAAAATAGTAGATGATTGGAGTTTTATGACCCTTAAGATTTCAATGCCCTTATTTGTTTATCGGAAATTGATTTCTATGTTATATTTAATTTAAACAAAAATCTACTAATTATGAAAAAATTATTTACTAGCTTACTATTAAGCGTTTTTGTATTAGGCACTTTGAGTGCACAGTTTGTACATCCTGGTATTACGAGCTCTCGTGAAGAACT
>JBBQUP010000049.1:0-26392 GCA_038212305.1 Bacteroidales bacterium | reverse complement strand
CAAACAAACGCAAAAGCTGAAAGATTAAATGGAAAGATTAACCGATTTATTTCTAATAATTATGGAATCAAAGATAAAGATTTTGCTCTATACAGAATCGCCAAATATTTTTCATAGCACCTCAAAAAAAGAATTAACCTTAATTTCATTATTAATAGAGTTTATATTTGCCTTAAGCGCAAAGATGCTATCGACCGAATTATTTTTTAGTAGATTGATATAGTAGGACTTAACCACCTTGAAATCTTCATAGGTACTTGATTTTGTTATGACATAATCAAACTGACCACTTAATGGTGACTTCTTAAGCACTGAATCATCAGATTTAGCATCTTGACTTAAAACTGCTAAGCCATTGAAAATGATAATGAATAATGATAATAAAACTGACTTGTTCATACTAATAAATATTTAGGTGAATAAAGTTTTAATATTTTTAACGATTAATCAGTTCAATTATTGTCTTTAATTAACTGAAATAACTATTCATCGTATTATCCGTGAATTACAAATGCTGTCAAGCTATAATTCAACCAAGTAACCTTAGAGTGTATTCACAGATTACAAACCATTATTTATTTCTTTTCATCCAAAATATGATAAACTTTTGGGTTGAAAAAAGCACTTTTCATTAAAACGAATATTATGACTCATTTATCCCGAAATCGGGATTCCTCTGTTGACAATGTAAAAAAAATGGCTTTTTCCTATTCGAAATTAAAGGACGAAGATAGCCTTCGGTTAATAGGCTAAAATAGTCGACAATCAACTATTCTGCAAAGATCGAATAGGAGCGCAACCAATAGTCAAATCCAAATTACCTATCAACAGAAATAGCACCAAGCTATTCTTTTTATTTTTTTCAAAAATCCAATAAAAAGAATAGCCAACCCTTAAAGCAAAAAAGCCTTCTGTAAATATATCATTTACAGAAGGCTTAACTATAAAATTGTGCCCAGAACAAGACTCGAACTTGCACACCGTAACCGGAACCAGCCCCTCAAGCTGGCGTGTCTACCAATTTCACCATCTGGGCATTTAATGATGATTTACATGGAGCGAAAAACGGGACTCGAACCCGCGACCCCGACCTTGGCAAGGTCGTGCTCTACCAACTGAGCTACTTTCGCAAAATTTTGCTTTCAAAATTATGGATGCAAATGTATGAAAAACTAAGAACTGACAAAGCACAAATAGAAAAAAATGACTAAAAAGAATCATTATCAAAATCTTGAATCATTCA
Source organism: Bacteroidales bacterium (assembly GCA_038212305.1). GTDB lineage: Bacteria > Bacteroidota > Bacteroidia > Bacteroidales > Marinilabiliaceae > JBBQUP01. The sequence continues at coordinate 25,149 of JBBQUP010000049.1, read as the reverse complement.
TTTAAAAAATTGCAAATCAAATCTCCAACTAAATCCCTATAGGACAATCAATTAAAAAAACCCCAATCAATACTAACTATCTAAACTATCCATCCCTACTTCAAAATCAGACAGATTAGAATTTGATGATTCTTTATCAAAATAAATAACAATTTTAGCTACATCTTTTAAAAAATCAATCTGCCCTATCTCAACCCTTGAAATATTTAACCCGGTTCGAGCGGATATATCCTTAATCAACTCCTCGCGCTTATTTGGTTTAATTAATTCTATCTTCTCATAAATTATTGTCTTTCGCTGCTCTTTACCATTCATCCACAATTTTTCCAAAACACCTACAAGAATAAGAACCATTAAATTAGCAGCTATCAGCTCTGGGAAAACAAAATCTTCATGAGCTACGGCATTGGCTACCGAAAGTGCAATAATTGCAAATAAATAGGTCATTTCTCTAATAGGCATAGAGGTGGTACGATACCTTATAATGCCAAAAATCGCAAACAAACCTAAAGCCACGCCTAACTCAATTTTTACAGTAGATAATAAAAAACTGAGCATAAAAACCGATACGCTAATAATGAAATAGGTAAAAACATACTCTTTATGTCGTGTGGTAGGAAAATATAGTTTTAATACTATTATGCCAGTAATAATAAAATTCAATAAAAACCTAACCGATAAATCAACAATACTGCTCATAAACTTATTAAATTCTGATTATTACCTTAAACAGCCGCCACATCTATCATGGTGACTTCACAATTTTTCTGAACCAAATGTATCTTCTCTTTTATTCCATTGGATTTTAAGTTGGAATTAAGCAACGATGTTCCTAAACAATATTTACTTATGGAAACAGGATGGTATCCCATTGATTTAATAGTTGTTAAAAAAGGTGATCGTATAGTAAACAAATCCTGTTTTATTTCAGCAATAACCATCCACGGAATGGTTATGGTAATTCCATTTTGCATAAATGCAAGATCAAAATCTATTGTCAGTCGTTCATTTTTTAGCTTATCAACAAACGTAATTCTTTTAAACTTAGATTTTAATTGTGGTATCAACATTTTACTCGAATAGGGAGAATGTTTTTGGAGAAAATCATTTTCAATAGGATTAATTGAACATTGAGTACTTCTATTTAGTATCCGATTTTTAATCGTACGTTTATTTGTTTTCTTCTTAACTTCAAAAAACTCAATTCCACTATCAACATATTTTCGTCTTCTAACTTTATATCTCTCAGATCTTTGGTTTTGATGATTCAAATACATTCGAAATTCAGGAGTATCAAAATACTGAGATTCATACTCGAACTCCGACAATCCATCAATACATAGCATATCATATGACGATTCCATTTGATTCAATACCGACATCAACTTACTTCGAGGAAACACAACCTTTGTTTCAACACGATCTAATAATTTAACAGCTTCTATCTGCTGTAAATCTAATGTATTAAAATGTTTGAGAATATTTTTTAGCATAAATTATTATTACACTTTCCTAAATGAAAGTAGCCAATGCATAAATAACAAACACTTCGTTATATTATTAACAATTGGATGATTCACCGAAAATAGTTAAATTATATTTTTTTACTATATTTTCTTTACTAAATTTATCCCATTCATTCGTAATCATCAAACTAACTTAAGATTTCGCTCATGATTAATCTTTTCGGCATACATTTAGGAAGTAAATTCCCTTCAACCATCTCGGTTGAAAACAATTTAGCTGAGTTATCTAAAAACCATAAAAGATACATTGATTTTCAAAATTCAAGCTTGCTTCAAGAATTTACCGAACTGGATGAATTAGTTCATTCTGGAGATTTTGAAAAACGAGTTGAACGATTGAAAAATGAAAAATTTGAATCAACTGATGCCTATCGGAAATATAAAAACTATTTAACGCTAAAGAAATCCAGCGATATACGTGGTTACATTTCATTCATTCAAAAGGGAACTGAAAAACGATTAGATGAAACATTAATTTCTGCTCAATACCTCGAATTCAAAGAGTTAGAAATGATTACTTCATCGGCACCATTTAAGATCGAAAAATCGCAAAAAGGATTTAAAAAGACCGATTCGTTCCAACAATTAAAGCAATATAAAAAACTTGCTCATAATTCGAGTATTAAATTTGCACTTAAAACACTAAAATCTAAAGCCTACACAAATTACAACGAAATAAAAAACTCTGCCAGACTAGCAGAATACTTTGCACTAGATCAATATATTAATACCGATGAATTCATAAACACAAAAGCCTTTTTAGAAGATAAGCACCGATTCGAGAAAAGTGAAGAACACAAGATGCTTCATGAATACAATGAAATTAAAAAAAGCACCGATTATCAGTGGTATATCACAACATCGCAAAAAAAGCCGTTCGAAGAAATTGAAAAATGGAATCTTACCTTTTTTGATGATTTTGATCAACCTAAATTGGATGAATCGAAATGGATGCAAGGCTATTATTGGGGTAAGGCGCTTATGAATGACTTTTATTCTCTTGAAAATGAGCAACAAGCATTTTTATCGAAAAACATTGAGTTACGTGATTCGAAACTAAAAATTGTAACAAAACAAGAGAATACAGCTAGTAAAATTTGGGATAAAACATTAGGATTCAGACCGCATAACTTTAGTTATTCATCGGGAATTATTAATACAGGTCACTCATACCGCCAACAATTTGGGAAGATTGAAGTAAAAGTGAAATTAGGACATCAAAATGATGTTAACCAATCGTTTTGGTTGGTAGGTGAAACAATTGTACCACAAATTACTATTTTAAATTCAAATTTTAAAAACAATAAAAAATTCGAATGTGGCACTCATCTATCAACCGACACTGGTTCATCTCAGATAACGTTAAAAAAATGCAAAGGGCCTAATTTAGTTTCTGATTTTCATATAATATCTATTGAATGGACATCCGAAAAAATAACTTGGAAAATAAATGGAGTAACTGTTAATGAACAAACAAAAAACATTCCTAAAGGAGCCATGTATTTGAATTTAAGTTCGCACATTCTTCAAGATTTAAAAAATCCCAATCTCCCAGCAACAATGGAGGTTGATTGGATAAAGTGTTACGAATTAAAAAACTAACTCAAAGGGCTGAAACTGATTCAGCCCTTTTTCGTATTAGATTCCAGATAACCTATAATAAATCATGCGAAAATTAGAATTGCTAGCACCAGCCAAAAATATTGATATTGGAATAACTGCCATAAATATGGGAGCTGATGCAATATACATTGGGGCAGAAGGTTTCAGCGCAAGAAAAATGGCCGCAAACTCAATTGGTGACATTGCTAATTTAGTAGATTACGCCCATCAATACCATGCTCGAGTTTATGTGGCTTTCAACACAATTCTATTCGATCATGAGCTAGAACAAGCTCAAAAGCTCATTCATAACTTGTATCAAACAGGAATTGATGCACTTATTATTCAAGATATGGGGATTCTTGAAATGGACTTACCTCCCATTGCCTTACATGCAAGTACCCAAATGCACAACAATACCATAGAAAAAATTCAATTCTTAGAATCGGTTGGATTCACGCAAATTGTGCTTCCACGAGAATTCTCTATCGATCAAATAACAAACATTCGAAGTAACACCAACATTGCACTCGAATTTTTTGTTCATGGTGCTTTGTGTGTTTGTTATAGCGGCCAATGCTACATGAGCGAATCGATAAATAAACGTAGTGCAAATAGGGGCGAATGTGGACAGCCATGCCGACTACCTTATGAATTAATTGACAGCAGTGGGCAAATTATTAATCAGAAAAATCATTTGTTATCGCTAAAAGATTTAAACTTAACTCAATCAATAGAAGCATTGGCCAATAGTGGAATTGACTCTTTTAAAATTGAAGGTCGACTTAAAGATGAGGCCTATGTAAAAAACATTACAGCTCATTACCGAAAAATTTTGGATAACTTAATGAATGGTTCTTCTGAATTCAAAAAAAGCTCAAGTGGTCATTCAATTCATTTTTTCGAACCTAATCCCAGCAAAACATTTAATCGTGGATATACCAATTACTTTGTAAACGGCAGAAATAGCAGTTTGTGGGCGCCCGACTCCCCTAAATCATTAGGTGAAAAAATAGGTCATGTAACTCAAGTTAAAGACAACTATTTTGAGATTGAAAAAAATGCTCCCAAATTAAATAATGGCGATGGCATTTGTTTTTTATCGAAAAACAAGGAATTACTTGGGTTGCGAATTAATAGAGTTGAAAACAATCATGTTTTTCCTACCTCATGCAAAGATATTTACACTGGTGCTTCCATTTTTCGCAATCACGATAAGGCTTTTAATGACTTATTAGCTGAAAATAAGTCATCGCGTTTAATAGATATTAAACTGACTTTTACACAACTTGAATTATCCCAATTTGAACTAAGAATTATTGATGAAGATAACATTGAAACAAAAATTATTAAGGAATTATCGGCTCAACCAGCTCGAAATGAAAACAATTATTTAGATAATATAAATACCTCACTCTCGAAAGTTGGAGGAACACCTTTTTCGCTGAATTCAATTGATTTAAGTATTGCCGACCCCATCTTCATTCCTATTAAAGAGTTAAATGAGATGAGGCGTCAAGCCTTAGCTTTTCATATGGAAAACAGAATTGAGCGTTTTCCAAAAACCGTTGCAAATCTTAATAAGAAACAAATATCTTATCCAGTAAGCAGCATTGACTATAAAGGAAACGTATCGAATAAATTAGCACAACAATTCTATAAAAACCACGGTGTAGATACCATTGAACCTGCTTTTGAAGTGCAAAATAATCCCAATCAAAAAACATTGATGACAACCAAACATTGTTTGCTGCATGTAAATGGGAAATGTTTGCGCGCATCGTCTGACCAAAATTTAAAATTCCCATTAATCCTTAAAAACGATAAAGACACTTACGAATTGAAGTTTAATTGCACTGAATGCGAAATGGAAATAAAAAAATGCTAGAAATTAGGAATCTTTTGTTTTCGATTTTATTTCGACCATAAAGTAACAGATGCGCCAAATTTAACCCATCGGCCTGGCTGAGGAACATTTCCAATATCCTGATATTCTGCATTAAAACAATTCACAACATCAGCATATAATCGATATTGAGGTCTTGTCCAACTCAACCGAATATCCGACAGACTTACCAATTTGTAATCTTGTTTTATGTCTGTGGCATCGGTGTAATAACCTTCACGATCTTGAACATGAAACACATACGAACCACCCAATGATTTCCATATTTTAAATCCTGCTGTAGCCACAATTTTGTGCTTTAAATAGTCTAGAATATACCGTGAGTCATAGTTTAAATCAGCTTTGCGATCCTGATTCAAATACAAATAGTCGACTGAAAATTTTTTTACATATCCATTTGCAAAATTCTCCGGTGTCCAATCAAACGAAATTTGTAACCCATACGAATTCATTTGACTAATATTAAGCGATTGGTATTTATCGTTAACAGACAATCGTCCCCAGTCAATTAAATTTTTCGAATCGCGATAAAAACCATTAATTTTCGATGTAAACTCTTTTTGGGTTACATGAACACCCAGTTCATAACCAGTCACTTCCTCTGGTTTCAAATCGCGATTACCAACAGCAACATCAGATGCAGAGAAAAGATCGGTAAACGTTGGCATTCGCAGCGATTGATTGACGCTTGCATAAACTTTAATTCCTTTCGAAAAATAGTAACTCAAATCTAATCCAGGAAAGACATCAAATCGATAACTAAATGATGAATTATGATTGATTAATAATCCTCCCGACATGGATAATTGACCAATTAAAACCTGATGTTCAATAAATAAAGATGAATTGGTTCGAGTATAGGATTTTATAAACTTAGCATCCTTTTCCCCAGGCACATCAATTGGTGAAATAAGCAAATCACCCATACTACTACTCCAAATCATTTCGCTTCGTACATCTGCCCCAACTGATGATTTTCCAAACTTAGAAGGTATCGTAAAATTTAAATTCCCTCCAAACACATCGGTTAAATGATAAGCTTTATAGCCACTAATATTCTCTCGATCTAGCTCCCATCGATCGTTATGACGGCGCCAATAAACCGATGAAGTGGATTTTATTGTTGATTGGTTCGAAAAGGTTAAACTCGATAAAAGTCCGCTATTTTGTTCGTACTGATTTGGATATTTAGGGGAATAAAAAGCAAATGCTCCGAATGATTTATCAAAATATCCGGTTTGAAAATCAACTTGAGTCAAACCATTTTTATAAGTCGAATGATAATACAATTGCCTCTGATCGAAATCAGTATTTTTCTGATAACCATCCGATTGCGAATATCTTCCCGTAGCAAAATGAGTAAACGAATTAGTCACCAACGATAATTTAGCACCCCCACCAAGGTAACCAAACTCACCTCCGTCGGCATTTAATGAGAGTTGACTACTGCCTTGTGTATTCGTAACAATGTTGACAGCTCCACTAAAAGCGTTTGGGCCAAACACGCGAGAACCGGAACCTTCAATAATTTCAACACGCTCAACATCGTTTATACTTATTGGCAAGTTCATCGAAAAATGTCCGGTTTGCGGATCAGTTACGTTAATGCCGTTTAGCAATATCATAACCTGATCGAAACTACCGCCTCGCAAACTCACATCGGATTGAATCCCAAGGGGACCGCGCTGACGAACATCTACTGACGACGCATATTCTAAAATATCATCGACTGATTGAATAGACAATTCAGCCAATTGGGATTTAGTTATAACTGTAACACTTCTACCTATTTTTGCCAAAACTGAAGGAATTCGATTGGCACTCACTTGAATTTCGGACAAATACACATTCGTTTGTTCTGTATTTTGAGCAAACAACGATCCATTTACTGATGAATATAATGCAACAGCTACAAACACCCAATTTATTCTTTGACAAAATCTCATATTTAATCGATTAGTAGACAGGAAATTGTCCGTTTTACTATTTTTATTTATTCTAAATTAACAGTGCAAATATATGAAATCATTATAAAAAAGTACCGTTTAAAGACTTAAGAAATGAAATTGTTTAAACTAATAATAAGCTGTTTAAATTTTATAGAAGTCTAGATTATAGAAAGAGAAGATAAGAATATCAAAAGATGAAAATAGGATGTTCACCATCTGGAAATATCTAATCTATCCTTCTAATATCTAATATTCTTCTTATCTCTGTATATAAACAACTACTCAATCTATAGCCAACCCAACTATTTTTTAAATATTAATATTTATTTAATCAAAAGCCCTTGTTACATCTTAACAATTAGTTACTTTAAGCTTTCAATAGATAATACAATCTATCGCCCCAAATCAAAACATAACTAGAATCGGATTTTATTCAATCTCAACTTAATTAAAATGAAACAAATCGAAAACCTTTTAATGCTTCGCACATTCATGGGATCGAACAATGTTGATGCCTGCATTATACCAACATCCGATTGTCATTTAAGCGAATACACTGCCGAACACTGGAAATTCAGAGAATTTTTAACCGAATTCACCGGGTCTGCTGCCACACTGGTTGTTACCTTCGAAGAAGCCTATTTATGGACTGATTCACGATATTTCCTTCAAGCTGAGACTGAATTACTGGATTCGGGTATTACCCTTCAAAAATTGGGTGAACCCGGTGTACCATCACCTGAAGAATGGCTTTTAGAGGCTTTAGAACCAAGCGATACTGTTGGTATTGATGGACGACTCATGTCTCTGGAACAAATGAGAAATCTCAATAAAACTCTTAAAAAGCAGGATATCAGACTAAATTTTTCGTTTTTTGCGATTGATAATATTTGGCTAACCAGACCACCAATTCCTGAATCACCCATTTACGATTTCGAAGATACATATCATGGTTATCCGTTAACAAAAAAATTGGCTGTTATACGTGATGAAATGCATTTGCTCGACTCAACGCATTATATCGTGTCTGGATTGGATGAAATAGCATGGGCTCTAAATCTCAGAGGCACTGATATTCAATATAATCCACTATTTCATGCCTTTTTAATTATATCTCAAACACAAGTATTGTTATTTATAAATCCTCATAAAATACCGGCATCGCTAGGTCGAAAACTAGTTAGCGAAAATGTAAAAATATCAACCTACAGCGATTTTTATACTTCGTTAAAAGAAATAAAATCTGATTCAAAAATATTAATCGATCCTTTCAAAACTAATATAACTATTTACTCATCGTTACCTCAAAACTCAACAAAAATTGAATCTAAAAGCATAATTAATCAATTAAAATCTATAAAAACCGAAACCGAAATAGGCCATTTAAAACAATCCATGTTATATGATGGCTTAGCTTTTACAGAGTTCTGGCATTGGTTAGAATTAAATATTTCAACTGGTGAAATAGATGAAAAAAATGCTGCCCAAAAACTACACCAACTCAGATCAGTACAACCTGGCTTTAAGGGTGATTCTTTTAGTACAATTTCAGCTTATGGAAGCAATGGTGCCATTGTTCATTACACACCATCGAAAACAAATAGCGCAAAACTTAAAGCAGATAATTTCTATTTAATTGATTCTGGAGGTCAATATTTAACAGGAACAACTGATGTAACGAGAACATTGCAATTAGGAGATGTTTCTCATCAGGCAAAAATCGATTATACACTTGTTTTGAAAGCACATTTGGCGTTAGCAATGGCAAAATTCCCTAAAGAATCAAGAGGTGTGCATCTCGACACGATTGCACGAAGTACAATGTGGAAGCATGGTCGAAACTATGGACATGGCACTGGTCATGGAGTAGGTTTTTTTCTTTCAGTTCATGAAGGACCTCAAAGTTTAAAGCAAGTTGATAACGGAGAAACAATTCAACCTGGGATGGTAATATCAAATGAACCAGGAATTTACATGCCAAACAATTATGGGATAAGATTAGAAAATTTAGTTTTAACGGATAATTCAAATGAATTCGAGGATTTTTTAGAACTAGAAACGCTCACACTCATCCCATTTGATACAAAACCCATCCTTAAAGAAATGCTTTCAGACGAAGAAATTAGCTGGCTGAACAACTATCACAAACTTATATTCGAAACCTTAAAACCCAATTTATCTAAAGAATTAACCCTGTTTTTGGGTTCGAAAACTACCGAAATATAGTCATGACGAATCAGAAAAAACTACACCTTATTTGCAACGATATTCCATTCCCATCAGATTATGGTGGTGTTATTGATGTTTTTTATAAAATAAAAGCGCTACACTACTTAGGCATAGAGATTATTTTACACACATTTAAATATAAACGATCAGAAGCTCCCATTCTCGAAAATTACTGTTCCAAAGTTTTTTATTATGATCGTCCCATTAAGTTTTCACAAACATTAAGTACCATTCCATTCATTGTTAAAACCCGAATGAACAAGGAATTACTTGCTAATTTAACCAATGATAATCACCCTATATTTTTCGATAGCCTTCATTGTACAGGATTCATCAATCATCCCAATTTAAAGGATCGTTTGAAATATGTTCGAATGCATAATGTTGAACACCTTTATTATTGGCATTTGTTTTTAAATGATAGGGGGTTTACTCGCAAAATATTTTTTTTAATCGAAGCACTTAAACTTCGACTATTTCAAAAAAAAATAATACACGCAAATAAAGTTTTTGCCATATCTCCAAAAGAACATCAATACTTTCTTGAAAAAAGATATAATAGTCTGTTTGTACCTCCCTTTCATCAATCTAACGCCATTTCGTCCAAATTAGGAGTTGGAAATTACATATTAATACAAGGGAATTTTCAAGTAAATGACAATGAGAAATCAACCTTCAGACTATTGAGAAGTTTAAAATCGGAATCAGATATACAAATTGTGGTTGCAGGGAAAAAACCATCGAAACGAATTAATAAATTTGCAATCAACTCCAAAAACATATCAATTAAAGAGAATCCCACCGACAGTGAAATGGAAGCGATTATTCGAAATGCACAAATAATTTTATTAGATACCTATCAAGATTCGGGCATTAAATTAAAATTAATTAATTCGCTTTACATGGGAAGGCATATAATTTGTAGTGAAAAAATGGTTCACAACACTGGCTATGAAAGGCTGTGTTATGTCGCAATTAGTAAAACAAATTGGATTGAAATAATAAACAACTTAATATCTAAACCATTTACACAGCAAGATATCAATTTAAGAACAAGCACTTTAAATAGCATTTCAACCAATCAATTAAATGCAACCAAAATTGCTCAAGAGATATTTAAAATTCAATAAAATACAAACGTTTAAACATTAGAATCTGCAATGAAAAATGTAAAATTTTTATTTCTGGTAATTATTTTCACAACGCTTCATTTAACACTTACAGCGCAGCACAACATTAAAATCAAGATTGATGGTCTCAAAGACACAACGTTGATATTAGGTCATCATTTTAATCAAAAAATGTATGTGAACGACACTATCAACATAAACTCAAAAGGGGAAGGCTTTTTTGCAGGAAAAGATCTTCTTCCGCAAGGATTATATGTGATGTTTTTACCCGATAAAACTTATTTTGATGTGCTTATTGGTTCCGATCAGGATTTCAGTGTAAACACCAAGAGTACTGACCTTTTAAATCAATTAATTATTAATGGATCGGTTGAAAGTAAAAACTTTTGCGAATACCAAAAATTCCTATCAAATAAACAAGCTACGGCTCAAAAAACTCAAGAAAAACTTGAGTTAATCAAGAGCAATCCGGATTCAACAAAAATCCTGCAAGATCAACTTCAAAACTTATCAACCGAGGTTACCACTTATTGGAATAAAGCCATCGCAAATAATCCAGGAACCTTTTTCGAACTGTTCCTCAAAGCTATAAAAGAAGTTGAAGTGCCAGATTTTAAAGCCGAAAATGGCGTTGCTAATCCTGATTCAGTTATTCAATGGAAACGCTATTACTATTATAAAGAGCACTATTTTGACAACATGAATTTAACTGATGGTCGACTTTTGAGAACCCCATTTTTCGCCAATAAAATTGATCAATATTTCACAAAAACGTTATTTCAAATACCAGATACGTTAACCCATGAATCGATAAAACTAATTGAAAAAGTTAAGTCGAATAAAGAAATGTTTCAATTCATACTGCAATATTTGTTTAACATGGCCAACGAAAGCAAATTAATGGGTATGGATGAAATGACTTTAGAATTAGGTGAGAAATACTATCTCTCAGGAGAAGCACCATGGGCTGACACCACTTTTATTAAAAGCTTGAGCGAAAGAGTTGAAAAAATTAAACCGAACTTAATTGGCAAAATTGCCCCTGACATTAAACTTCAATCAAATACTGGTGAATTCTACCGTTTAAGCGAACTCAATGCAACCTATACAATTCTGGTATTTTGGGAGCCATCATGTGGTCATTGCCAAAAAGAACTTCCCAAATTACATGATGAAGTATTTAAAAACTATAAAGATAAAGGGATAAAAGTATTTGCAGTTTACACTCAATTAGAAAAAGAACTCTGGGAAAAATTCATAACTGAGCATAATCTCACAGACTTTATAAATGTATACGACCCATATAATCAAAGTCGTTTTAGAGATTTGTATGATATTTATAGTACTCCCGTGATATATATTTTGGATAGAAATAAAAAGATAGTTGCCAAACGCATTGGGGTTGAAAACATTGCTGGGTTTTTAGATTTTGAAATAAAAAACGGTCGATTATAAAATTAAAGCCTGAAATGTTATTTACTAATAATTCAGGCTTTCAGTTTTCGGTGTAAATAAATATTGAACAAATAATTAGCCTCTGATAACATCAAAGAAATAACAATCAACTCGTTGATGAAGAACAAAACCACAAAGCAGTCATTTTGTAATAACATCGACTCAACCAGAAAGCAATATTCTAAACTAAAAAATTCTAATTTTGTAAATATAAATGATTGAATTATGGGGATTGACAAATACGAGAAACTGCTTGAACAACTATTGAAAAACAAGGAATGGCCTTTGGTTTATATGTTTAAATTTATTGTACCTAACAGAGATGGATTAGTTGAGAAGGTTGTTAGTATTTTACCCACAAATGGCAAAATGTCATTCAATCATACAAAAAGCTTAAAATATGTTGCCATAACTTGCATTGCAGAAATGGAATCGGCAGAATTAATTGTATCAACCACCTCGGAAGCAACTGATATTAAAGGGGTAATGGCATTATAGCACAGAAAACCGGTTGTTTTATACTTAAAAGACTCCCTTCGCTTTTCTCAAATGACATTCGAGAAAAATTGATCGTAAAGTTCATCAATTGCTGATGGGACTCCAATAATTGTCAAAACGTCTAACTCCTTCAAAAGCGTATTTCCTTTTGGAATAAATATCTGACTATCACGTTCAACATAAGCAACTAAAACCTGAGATGGAAGCGATATTTCCATTATCTTATTATTAATAAATTTTGCTTGACGCGATCCTTTTACCAATTGTAAGGATATAAAACCCTGATTATGAAGTAGTGATTCGATAACTTTTCGAGGAGTGGATTGCTCTAATATATTAGATAAAAACCCTTTGTGTTCGGAGATATCTAAAATACGACTAAGCATTCGTAGTTGCTGTTTGGGCTTATCTACAGCATTAATTAAAAAGAAAACTACTTTAATATTTTCATGCTCAATTCCTCCGAGCAGTGTTGACTGAACTATTATTCCTTTGGGAATTAATAAGATATGTAACAATGGGGATTTAACACCGTCTAAAGAAGCATATTTCAATGATACTTCTGGAAGAACAAACAATGGATCAACCGGACTAATTTTTTTAAACTCATTTATCAAGTGATTAGCTTCGATATTAAGCTCCCTACTCATTTGTGTTAATATCAGTTGCACCTATTACGCCAACCATAACAAAAACGCCTAATACATATACAGTTACAATAACTATCAAAGACAAAAACATACCCAACGGAATATTTCGAGAAGGGTTTTTTATCTCTTCTGCAACACTTGCAATTTGAGTCAATCCTAAATAGGATACAAAAACAAAACCTGTTGTGTATATCAAACCCTCTATCCCATTTGTGAAAAATGGAGAGAATCGAGCGGGATTATAGGATACTTCAACCTGGGGAACCATAAAAATTTAAAAAAACCCTTCTAAAATAAAAAGGGTGAGAATAATTAACAAAACAACCACAAATACCTTTTGAACATGAGACGATTTACGGCTTCCAAACATATTTAACACCATAAAAATTAATGCAAAAGCAATATCTGTAGCCTTTGAATGTCAAAAAACAAAGTGGCATAAGCACCTATACCCACTAAGGCAAAAGCTGTTTTTAAAATCAATGCCACGTACGTTCCAATTCCACCAACAGTACCCATCATGGGACCGAGGCTTCTATCGAGGAAAAAATAGGCTCCTCCTGAACGAGGCAATGCAGTTGATATTTCAGCTATACTAAACATGGCAGGCATAATTAATATTCCAGCTAATAGATAAGCTAATATGACTGATGCTCCTGTATGAGATGCTGCCAAACCAGGTAAAAGAAAGAATCCGGAACTAAACATAGCTCCGGTACTTATGGCAAATACATCAAACAATCCTAACTCTTTTTTCAACTTCATAGGCAAAAATTGCTTAAGAGGTGGTAAAAACTACTTTATCTTCTATAAATATAACCAATAATAAATAAAATGGTTCCCATTTAACTTACTAAACTGGAAGGTTAACATCACGATGCGAAATATTGAACTAAAAGTCGAAAAAATTCATGTTTTTTTTATCTTAGCAGCCAAATTAAAATAGAAAATAAAAAAATCCATGGATAAAGTTATTATTAAAAGTTTTGACGAGCTTGGAAAATTAATCGGATGTGAATTGGGAATTTCCGAATATCACGAATTTACACAAGAACAAATAAACCTATTTGCAGACGCAACCCTTGATCATCAATGGATCCATATTGATAGTGAAAGGGCTAAAACAGAATCCCCATTTGGCAACACAATTGCTCATGGATATTTAACAGTGTCAATTTTGCCCCATTTATGGAATCAAATTGTTGATGTTCAAAATCTGAAATTACAAGTTAATTATGGCATTGAAAAACTAAAATTTAATCAACCAGTTTTAGTAAACAGTCGAGTTCGCTTACATGCTAAAGTAATTAACGTGCTTAATTTGCGTGGAATAACAAAAGCGTTTATTGGTATTAAACTAGAAATTGAAGGAAATAAAAAACCAGCCTACGAAGGTGAGATTGTGTTTTTATATCATTTTAATAATTAAAAGATATAAAGCCTAATCGAAAAACAAGCTTTCGATTAGGCTTTATATCTTAACCCACACATTGGGTAATAAAAAGTTTATTACTGAAATTAAGGTAAATAATTAACGATTCGATTCCCTGTATTGTTTTGAGTATTAGGAATGACACGATAATAAAATGCTCCCTTCTTAGAACTTGCCGTATCCTTTATATCAAGTTGTTGCAGCCGTTTAAGCGACAATACTTTTTTTCTGAAGTTTCCAGCATCAAACTCTTTTTGATAAATAGCCTGATACAATTTTCGCAATTGAAGTAGCGTAAAACACTCAGGTAATAATTCAATTCCGAATAAATCCAGACTACTAATCAATCTCAACTTGCTAAAAGCTTCTTTAACCATTTCATCGTGGTCAAAAATAAGTTTTGGTAGTTTATCAACAGCCACCCAATAAGCGCCATGTTCTTCAACCAAACATTTATCGTGCTGATCAATAGGAATTAGAGCATAAAAAGCGGTGCTTATAACTTGTCCTCCCGGATCCCTTTTGGGGTCTGAGAATACTTTAACCTGTTCCATATAAATATCAGTCAACCCAGTAATCCCTTTCAGAACACGAGTTGCTGCATTCTCAAGCGATTCTTCTGGATTAACCCATCCACCAACTAATGACCACAGACCTGCTGCCGGCTCAATTTTGCGTTTAAACAACAAAAGTTTTAAAACACCATCTTCGTAACCAAAAATAATACAGTCGACAGATACGAGATATTTCGCATGCTTATATTTAGTAATTTCAACCATACTTAATCTTCAAATTATTGAACAAATATAAAAGTAATAATCACCCTTAAAGCAGGAAACAATAAGTTTATGCTTGAATTTTATTAATAATATCAGACATATTCGAATAATTTTCTAACAAATAACTCTTATTTCCATATTCCATATCCTCGAAATCGAATCCTGGAGCCACCGAACATCCAACTAAACCAAATCCTTTAGCCTCTTTTAAGGAGGCTGCAAACCAACAATCGGGCTCAACAACTACTTGCAATTTGCCTGATGGCAAGTCTGATAATTCAATTATATCAGAAGAACCATTGGGTTTAAGAACATATAATAAAATAGGATCTCCTTTATGAAAGTACCAAACTTCTGGTGATTTCAAGCGATGAAATACTGATTTCTCATCTCCTTGTAATAAAAACAAAATGGATGTTAAAGCATGCTTATCTGTCGTAAATTGTTTTGGAAGGCCTTCGCAACAAACAATTAATGAGGATCGATATGTCTCTTTATACCATCCTCCTTCAGGATGTTTTTTTAGCTTAAGACTTTTGATAAAACTTAATGCCACCTCATCATGTATCTCAGCTATAGGTTTAAATACTAAACCATTACCCCATTTCTGCAAAGCTATTTGAGCATCAACTAATTTTTCTTCCCAATGAGCTACTGAGTTTTGACCAATAATATCTGTTACATATTTAACAGCCAAGAATGGCAATTGATTTGCTTTACAAACACTTGCCAAAGCAAACGCTTCCATATCAAAAACATCACCTTCTCCTGAATATTTTATTAAAAAAGTATCCCCTGTATTACATGTATAACAACTAGTTAAGGGATTTAACTTTATAAATTCGCTTAATTCATTTTCGAATGAGAGTTCAGAGATAGCACCAAAAGATTTTGCTCTCTCCATGTCTCTATCAATAAACCTATTGCAAACCAATAAGTCGCCAACCAAATAATTGATAGAACCAGCTGTTCCTATATTCAATACCCAATGAGGTTTAAAATCAGTTATTGCTTTTTGCAAATTAATTGCAGAACTAACTTTTCCAACTCCACTTAGGCAATAATGCACTTCTACAGTATTATCAGCAATATCAATTTTTTCGGACTCTAGAGCGCACACAACAAGAACTCGTTGCTTCATATAGGATTCATTTTGGCACGAATTTATAAAAAGTTTTGAGAATAAAATCTAATTGATGCGCTGCGAATTCTTTATTTGGGTTTTAAATTACACCAAAACTCAGAATAATATTGATGAAAATTATATGATTCGAACAGTTTTTACTATTTTCCATAATTATAATACTTCAAACATGACAAATTTAACAGAGAAACAAAAAGAAGGCTTGCTCAGAGAGTTAGTTTTTTCGGCGCAACGAAGCAGTGGATCAGGAGGCCAAAATGTGAATAAGGTTAGTACTAAAATAGAGTTACGCTTTAGTGTTTGGCAATCAACACAGTTAACTGATCAACAAAAACAAATAATTCTGCATCGACTGAAAAACAGTATTAATAAAGATGGAGAACTGATTATAATTTGTCAAGAAGGAAGATCCCAATTTTATAATAAGACTAAAGCGGTAAGTAAGTTTTTAGGCTCCCTAACTTCGGTATTAATTCCTGTGAAAAAAAGAAAGCAGACTGAACCAAGTTATACATCAAAACTAAAACGACTTTCGGTGAAGAAGATTAATTCTATGACCAAAATAAATAGACAAAAACCTAACTCTGACCATGATTAACCTATAATTAGTGTTACTAAGAAAACTCTATATATCTTAAAAACGTCTTCGTTGTTACCCCTAGCCCCTAAAGAGGAATCTGCTATACACCAGCGGGTTGGCAATTCTCCCTTTAGGGAGTCAGAGGGTGTGCGCAGAGGAAATGATGTGTTTTCTTAGAGACACTAATTACTAGCATCAACCTAATATTAATATAGAGTGCGAATTTTCAGATATTGACTAATATATAAACTGAATATCGTTAACCGAAATTATTTCGGCATAGTCGCTTAATATTAAATTATGATGGTTAATTATTGAATTAGAATCTAAAAAAGAAGTATTATTAGTGCTATGGGCATCTTTAGCCAAAATAACCTTAAATTCTTTACTATAACCATGTCGAACAGTCGAATCAATACAGTAAGGCGTTTTCAATCCACATATAATTATTTGTCCAACGCCCCATTTTCTAAGCTTTTCAGCTAATCCAGTTCCATGAAAGCAGCTACTATGCCGTTTCCCAATAAACACATCTTTTTTACTTTCAACTTGAAGACCTTCATGAAGTTTCCAAGAATCTGAGTTTTTCTCAAATGATTCCCCTTTTTTGCCTTCATGCTGAACAAATACTACTGGCATTTTATTTGCACGAGCTCCACCTATTAATCGATTAATATTTTCGATTAACTCATTTTCATTCAAAATTGGATTCTCATTTAAAAATAACCCTTTTTGTACATCTACAACTATTAATGCGACCATAGTATTGTTTTAGAGGTCGCAAAATTAAGAATCTTGACGAACTATAGATCAATTATTAAAAATAAAAATTACCCTTCGAGAATGCCATTTACTAAACTATTTGGTTTTAAGCAAGTCACGTATTTCGCCAAGTAATATCTCCTCTCTTGATGGAACAGGAGGCTCAGCAGGCTCCACTTTTTTTTCCTCAGCTTTCTTTAATTTATTTAATCCTTTAATAACCATAAATATAGCAAAAGCAACAATAATAAAATCGAACGTATTTTGAAGAAACTGACCATAAGCTATAACAGGTGCACCTGCTTCTTTTGCCTTCTGAATATTATCAAACACTTGTGCGTCTAAAACAACAAATAAATTAGTAAAATCGACTTTACCTACTAATACCCCAATTGGAGGCATAAGAATATCATTAACCAATGACGTTACTATTTTCCCAAAAGAGGCTCCAATAATTAAACCTACGGCTATATCAGCTACATTTCCTTTTGTAGCAAACGTTTTAAATTCTTGTACTAATCCCAAACTGTTAATTTTTAATTAAGATTGCAGAGTTTATAATAATTCATCAATTTACAACAATAAATTAATAAGAATGTAGATAGGGGTTTTTTCAAAACTAATTGTCCTTAATATGAAAACAACTTAAAAAACCATATTATGAAAACACATTATTCCTATTGGCAGCTAAAAAGTAAACTCTTTGCAGTTACAACTTTAGCATTAATGCTTTCCGGCTCTATTGCTGCTGGAAACCTGAATATGAAAAAAGAAAATCAAACAGACACCATTTCCTATGTTCAATTCAAAGGAGTTGTAGTTGATGCAAATAACAATGAACCACTCATCTTTGCAACATTATCAATTACTGGAATTAATATTGCAACTGTAAGTAATTCAGAAGGTGAATTTATTTTAAAAGTTCCCAAAACAATGGTTAACAAAAGTATAACCGCGAGTTATATTGGTTACAAGTCAAAAGAAATCCCTATTTCGGAACTTAGAAATGATAAAAACAGAATTAAACTGGAAATGATTTCGGTTTCACTATCAGAAATAAATGTATTCCCCAAAGACCCTTACTATTTGATTAGCACTGTTTTAAACAAACGAAACGAGAACTACATGAATGATGCGGCATTAATGACTGCATTTTACCGTGAAACAATTAAAAAAGGATGGAACTATGTGTCGTTATCGGAAGCTATAGTTGAAATACTAAAACAACCCTATAATGGCTCACGTCCTGATATGGTTAAAATGTCCAAAGGCAGAAAAAGTGCCGATTACACTAAACTTGATACCTTAACATTTAAACTCCAAGGAGGTCCATACACTACTCTCATGCTCGATATTATGAAAAACCCATATCTCGTTTTCACTGATGATCTAGTTAGTTATTATGACTTTTCATTGTCGAATATTACACGTGTAAACGACAAGCTAATCTATGTTTTAGATTTTAAACAACGTGAACATGTTGACGAACCACTTTTCTATGGAAAATTATATATTGACACCGAAAGTTTTGCAATCACTAATGCATCGTACAATTTAAATGTTAAAAACAAAAGTAAAGCTACTGCAATGTTTATTCTCAAAAAACCAGCTGGAGCAAATGTATTTCCTACCGAAGCAGCTTATTTGGTAAATTACCGCCAAAAAAATGGCAAGTGGTATTTTGGCTACTCAAGAGGTCAAGTAACCTTTAAAGTTGATTGGGATAAAAAGCTCTTTAACACAAATTACTATACAACAATTGAGATGGCGGTTACCGACTGGGAACCATCGGAAGAAAAGAATTTTAAAGGTTCTGAACGACTTAAAATGAATGTTATTATGCAAGATGCTGTTTCTGGCTTTGCAGATAAAGAATTCTGGGGTGAATACAATGTAATTGAACCAGAACAATCGATAGAAACCGCAATAAAAAAGATACAACGCTCAATTGAAAAAAATAATTAGTTCGAACTATTCGAATTAAATAAATAGGCTAAAATAATTAAGTTGCATTTTCTATTCTGAAAATGCAACTTAACTTATTACCTCAACCATACTATTCTTTAGCACATGTTTTCACTCCAAAAATAGCATACATAGGGCACCAATTAATAAGAGCTGTTAAAATTGGAATTAACCCTATTGCACCCCACCAACTATTTAGGTAGGCACCAATACCTACAATTGCCAACCCGATAATAATACGTAATACTTTATCGGTGCTTCCAACATTGATTTTCATACACATGTTTTTTATTAATAAATCCGAATTATCTAAATGAGTTTAAAATTTATTTGCTCTACAAAATGCATAAACTCAATAGTATTAATCTTAACACTTCTTTTTCAATAATGTTTTCAAACTATCAATCAATTAATATCATCAAATGATTGCAAATGAATAGCTTTAAAACAATGTTTTAAAAAGATAACATCTTTTATAGAATAAAATCCTAGAATAAACCTGTAGTTTATTAATTTTGTAGCCCATACTTATTTAGTGTCGGCACGAAAACTCCTGCTTTTTCCATCTTTGATAAGAAAATGTCAAAGACAAGGCTTTCGAAGTTTTTGATATCAAGGAGTTTACTATTTGTAAATGACAGTTTCAAAAACGAGCGTAACGCAGTATTTGGCATTTTCTTGCAAAGACTAATTAGCACAACTAAATTAGTATTAATGAATACATTAATTTTATCGCACAATAAAACCTGCGTTTATTCACTTAACAAGTAAAACATTGAATTTAACTGCAAAAACGTTTCGAGGATTAGAACCAGTGCTGGCAGAAGAGTTAGCTCAAATTGGTGCAACAAACATTATTCAATTGCGCCGAGCGGTATCGTTTGATGCAACAAAGGAGGTTTTATACAAAGCAAATTTGCATTTGCGTACTGCACTTCGTATACTTCAACCACTTCAAAACTTTAAAGCACGAAACGAAAACGAATTATATAACAAAGTATTCGATTTTGATTGGGGAACATATTTAACTCTAGATCAAACTTTTGCAGTAGATGCAGTCACTCATTCTGATTTTTTTAATCATTCGAAATATGTAGCCTTAAAAGTAAAAGATGCTATTGCGGATAAATTTGTTAAAAAAACAGGACGAAGGCCTTCTGTTGATGTTGAGCGTCCGAACTTCATAATTAATGTGCATATTAGTCAGGATACCGTAACCATATCGTTAGATAGCACTGGTGAATCGTTACATCGAAGAGGCTATAGAACTGCCGACCATATCGCTCCTTTAAACGAAGTGCTAGCAGCTGGAATGCTACTTTTATCGGGATGGAAAGGCGATAAACCATTGGTTGATCCTATGTGCGGATCGGGAACCATTGTTTTAGAAGCTGCTATGATTGCAGGTAATATTGCACCAGGATTGAAACGCAAAGAATTTGGGTTTATGCATTGGGGCAATTTCGATAAGGAATTATGGGATAAAATAAAAGCAGAGGCACAAGCAATGATTGTTCCTCCTAAAACTCATATAGCAGGAAGTGATATTCAAATGAAATTTGTTGATTTAGCTCGTCAATCAGCATTAGATTTTAATATTAAATCATACATTCATTTCTCATGCTCGCCTTTTGCTGATTTAGTGCCACCAGCTCCAAAAGGATTTATTGTTACCAATCCTCCTTATGGAGAACGAATGAAACCTCGCGATATTATAGACTTGTATCAATCATTTGGTAATCAACTGAAAAGACAGTTTACTGGTTACGAGGCATGGATAATTAGTTCTAATTTTGAAGCGTTAAAACAAGTTGGTTTAAAACCATCAGTTAAACACACATTATTTAATGGTCCACTAGAGTGCAAATTTTTAAAATACAGCATGTACTAGACTGTATATTCGACTCAAAAACAACTACTTAACAAAATCAGAAGCGGGAATATCACTTAATGATATTCCCGCTTAATTTGTAAATTCCCAATTGGTTAAATATATTAACCTATAAACTAACCTTAGTAAAGATACAGTGTTTTATTAACAAAAGAAATGCTTTGATTACAATTTTTCAAAAAAATCATTTCCTTTATCATCCACAATAATAAATGCAGGGAAGTTTTCCACTCTAATTTTTCTTACAGCCTCCATCCCAAGCTCCTCAAAATCAATAACCTCAACCGATTTAATGCTATCTTTTGCTAAAATTGCTGCAGGCCCTCCTATTGAGCCCAAATAAAACCCTCCATGTTTTTTGCAAGCATCGGTTACCTCTTTCGATCTGTTTCCTTTTGCCAACATTATCATCGAACCTCCTAAGCTCATAAATCCATCGACATAGCTATCCATGCGACCTGCCGTGGTTGGCCCAAAACTACCTGAAGCCATTCCTTTAGGTGTTTTTGCAGGACCTGCGTAATATACAGGGTGTTTTTTAAAATAGTCAGGCATTGGTTTTCCATCATCAATCATTTGTTTTATCTGCGCATGAGCAATGTCGCGAGCAACAATTAATGTTCCTGATAAGTTTAAACGAGTACGAATAGGATACTTACTGAGTTCAGCTAAAACCTCATTCATTGGAAGATCCAAATCAATATCAACAGCTGGTGCTAAATAAGGAGCCTGTTTAGGAAGATATTTAGCCGGATTGCGCTCTAATTCCTCAAGAAAAATTCCATCTTCAGTAATTTTAGCTTTAATATTTCTATCGGCACTGCAACTTACACCTAAACCAACCGGACAAGAGGCTGCATGGCGAGGTAATCGAATAACTTTAACATCGTGTACAAAATATTTTCCTCCAAATTGCGCACCAATGCCACTATCGCGACAAATGTGCAATACTTTTTCTTCCCAAACTAAGTCCCTAAAAGCCTGTCCCCCTTCATTACCTTCAGTTGGCAAATGATCAAAATATCCTGCAGATGCTTTTTTTACCGCACTTAGAGTTGCCTCAGCCGATGTTCCACCAATAACTAATGCCAAATGGTAGGGAGGACATGCCGAAGTTCCTAAATCTTTAATTTTTTCTTTTACAAATTTGGTTAAACTCTCCTCGGTCAATAACGCTTTGGTTTGTTGATATAAATAAGTCTTATTAGCGGAACCTCCTCCTTTAGTCATAAACAAAAACTCATAACTATTTCCTGTATTCGAATAGATATCGATTTGCGCTGGTAGGTTCGAACCCGTATTTTTTTCTTCGAACATGCTAAAAGGTACCACTTGCGAATAGCGAAGATTCCTGTCGCGATAGGTTTCAAATGCGCCCTTCGACAGGTATTCAGCATCATCAACTCCGGTATAAACATCCTCGCCTTTTTTAGCCACAACAATTGCAGTACCGGTATCCTGACAGGTTGGTAATTCGCCTTCGGCAGCCACAACCTGATTCATTAGCATAACATGCGCAACAAATCGGTCATTATCACTCGCTTCAACATCTTCTAAAATGCTTTTAACTTTTTCGAGATGAGCAGGACGAAGAAAAAATGATACATCTGCAAAGGCTTCACGCGACAGTAATTCTAGTCCTTTAGGATCAATTTTTAAAATTTTACGCCCATCGAAACTAATTGTCGAAACAAACTCTTTAGTCAACAGCCTATAAGTTGTCGTATCTTTTTTTATTGGAAACGGTTTTTGATAAAAAAATTCAGCCATGATATAATAATGAGATTTTAGAATTTTAACAGAGCAAAAGTACGTAATTTTGCAAGGTTACACCTTAATAATAACACTCGAAACAGATATTGTTCAACATATATAATTGGTTTTAACATGATACCTTTTATCGATATTATAAATAAATACTATTTAGATTTTCCAGTAGCTAAAAGTATTTTAATCACGCATAGCACTTTAGTTGCCAATAAAGCAATTGCAATTTCAGAAAAACATCCCGAACTAAAAGCTGATAATGATTTTATACACGAAGCTGCGATGTTGCACGACATAGGCATTTTCTTAACTGATGGTAAAGAAATTGGCTGCTCTGGTTCACTCCCATACATTTGTCATGGTTACAAAGGATATGAATTGTTGATGGAAGAAAAGTTACCAAAACACGCACTTGTTTGCGAAAGACATACTGGTTGTGGGTTGTCGATAACCGAAATCATCGAAAAACAAATTCCATTACCTCATCGCGAAATGATTCCCGTGTCAATTGAGGAGCAAATAATTTGTTACGCCGATAAGTTTTATTCTAAAACTGAACCTCTTGAAAGGACAAAAAGTATTGATAAAATTTTTAAACAAATGGCAAAACATGGATTTGAGCAAGTCGATAAATTTAAACAATGGCACAAATTATTTAGCTAAACAAACCATTTTACCATAAAATCGCTAGCATTATCAAAACAAATTTTCCGAGCAATCTCAACCGGCATAAGTCCTTCAATCAGCAAATCGGCATTTTGTGGTTTCGCTTACTCAACCACTAATTGTTCGAAAAACGATTCGAGATTAAGCGCTGTACTAAAACTATTGGCAGGATCAATGAACCCATCATAATCGGTTCCTCAACCAATAAAATTCCAGGTATTTTGTTTCGGCTGACCAAACAATTGCTCATCGCTCGCATTTAAAACACTTAAAACCATTGCCCTAATATTGGCAAATAGGTGACTAAAATGATTTACATCTTTTTTCTGTTTTCCCGAAATACCAAGAACTCCTTGATCAAAATTTAAACCAATTATCCCACCAGAAGCAAAAATAAGCCGAATTTCCTCATCGCATAAATTAATGTTCCACGGGTAAAAAGCTGTGCCATATTTTTCAACTGACGAACCATTATTCTCATTCTTCATGTCGTTTGTTAACTGAGCAATGGTATCGATTCCTGAATAGCAACAGTGGCTAGCAATAACTGGTATTTGATTTACAGTTCCAATTAAGGGAGTGATAATTTGTTGATAGTAATCATTGCGCGAAACAACATTCATGTGTTTCAAATCAACTAAAATTCGTCGTCCTTTACTAATATCTATCTGATTTGAATCATCAAGTGATAGTAACTCACGAATTACAGCCCAACCTTTCGAAGTTATACCAGAAAGAAGTCCTTCGGATTGATTGATAAAAAATGCACCTTCATCGGGTATGCTAGGCGCTTGTCCACACAATTGATTGTAAAAATGATGTGCCAAAGAAACAAAAAAGACCGGTGTGTCATTCCAACTCTTCACTTCTCGAATATTTTGGAAGACAGAATTTTCGGAATCACTGGAATTAATATGTTGGCTCCTTCCATCGTCATAACAAAAGCAATTTTGTCTTCATTAACTATATCCACAGCATTTAAACCATTCAGGGCAATTTGGTAGGTTCCAGTTGATTTAAAAAACCGATTGTTTACAGGCGTATCTTTTATTAATTTCTCAAACGCCTTCGGGAAAATCGGTTAATTCTTTTTTTGAGGTGCTATGAAAAATATTTGGCGATTCTGTATAGAGCAAAATCTTTATCTTTGATTCCATAATTATTAGAAATAAATCGGTTAATCTTTCCATTTAATCTTTCAGCTTTTGCGTTTGTTTG
>JBBQUP010000048.1:0-26694 GCA_038212305.1 Bacteroidales bacterium | reverse complement strand
TATTTTTAAGACGGATCTCGTAATAAAGTCTTTTGTTATTTTTAGTACTTCCCAATAATTTCAAAGATCGTGTCGCGCTTTTCAGTTGCCCGATTTGCGGAGTGCAAAAGTAGATGTTCTTATTTTAATCTCCAAACATTTCTTGAAGTTTTTTCGCCGAATCAAGCTTTTCTTATCATCGATAAAATCACTCTAATATTAGCATCCAAATCCTCTCCCCTTTTTCGTCCTAACCAACCGTTATTGGCTCAAAAAGCGGATGCAAAGAAATATGCTTTATTTAAATTATCCTAATGTTTTAGATGATTTTTGAAAAGAAAATAATAACCATCTCAAAGACAGGTAATTATTTTTTGTTTTTAATAGCTATTCTTGATTGTTAACTTCCGTACTATCGTCCTCTTCAATCTTTAAAAGGTTTTTATCGTGAAGCAGATTATACCAATTCAACACTTTTTTAATGTCCGACACATAAACACGATCTTTATCGTATTCGGGCAACACTTCATTAAAATAGGCTTGTAATTGTTGATTGGGGAGTTTATTGTCAATAGCCTTACCTCCATTTTCCTTACCATGAATACGTTTAAATACTTCTTTCAGTTTTACATCTCCATCTTCGGTATAGATAGAAATATCTTCTAAAGCACTTATGCGAGAGGTTGAATAAGCAGGAATCCTCTTCCCGTCAACAATAGATTCAACAATTATTGAATTTTTTGTTTGTGAAATCATTTTAAACAAACCACCTTGACCACTAATGGCTAAAATATCTTTTAACATAAAAAGCAATTTTAAATTTGTGCAAAAATAAGAGATTGTTTTAAAGATGAGCATGCATTACTGCATTATTTACAAATATTGAATTTCAATTAAAACTCAAATATCAATATTATTCATCACTTTAGAATGAAAATAGTTTGTAATAGTAATTACTTCTGGGAGAATAAAAATTTTCAAGCTATAATTACTTCATGCCGCGATCTTTCTTAATTCTTTCAAAGGCCTCATTTACTTTTTGAAATTTTTCATTGGCTGATTTTTTAAATTCCTCACCTAAATGTTCAACTTTATCGGGATGAAAACGAATAGCCATAGATCGGTATGCCTTTTTTATCTCTTCATCAGTAAAATCAGGGGAAATTTCGAGTACTTTATATACCGATTCTATATCGTTTATATACAAATTCTGAATAGCTGAAATATCATTTGCAGATAATCCTAACCCTGATGCAACTTGAATAATTACCCTTACTTCACTTGAGCTTAGCGCATTATCAGCATTCCCTAACCGAAATAAAAAATGCACCAATTCAAGACGGTAAGCATACTCTAGGTTGATCCGAATCTGATGACAAACTTCAGGAATTGAGATGTTTTGTTTTAAAATATCTCTTAAAAGAATAAGTGCTTCGGAGGCTTGTTCTTCACCTAAATTTTGAACCAAATACTGTTTTACCATATCTAATTCCGATTTCACTACCTTCCCATCTGCCTTCATGACGGCAGCCATGAGAATTAATAGCGAGGCAAGAAAACCACCTTTTGCATGTCGGGATGAGATATCTCCTTCATCTAATTTTTTAATAGTAACAGACTCTTCGGCCATATGCCCAAGCACTAATCCCATAATCAATCCAATTGGACCTAAAGTCCACCATCCTACTGTAGCTCCAAAAACCGAACCCAATAACCCCATTCTTAATTATTTAGTATTGTATTATTTAATTTTATTACCTGCTCAATAACAGGATGCTTATCATCGCAAAATATCACAAAATCGGATTTTCTTAATCGTTCATTATCTGAAATTTGATTTTGAATCCGCTGAGAGACTTCTTCTACCGTGGAGTTATCTCTTATAACAACACGATTAATCCTTAAGCTTTCTGGTGCAGATACAGTAATTACTTTATCAAATGAGTTTTGCATTCCACTTTCAAAAATTATAGCTGCCTCTTTTAATATGTAGGGTGCTTGACTTTGATTTTTTATCCAATTTTCAAAATCGATTGCAACAGCAGGATGAACGATTTTATTCAGCTCGTTTAAAAGAGATCGATTCTCAAATACAATACTTGCCAATTTAGGTCTATTAAGTCCATTTACTTCATAAATGTCTGATCCAAATTGCTTTTTTATTTGATCAATAATATTGTCATCAAAATCCATTATTCTGCGCGCTTCCAAATCAGCATAATACACGCTAACTCCAAGCAACTCGAAGACTTTGCATACTGTAGTTTTTCCGCTACCAATACCACCTGTAATACCTATTCTTAACATTTAAAAAACTAAACAGAGAGAATTAATTGAAAATCTAATTTTACGCTATTCACAAACTAACTTATCGATTACGTTCCAAAATATAATCAACAAAAACGGGTGAATATTCTATAGAATAAATAAAATCGGGTGTTAGATCAATTTTAACCTTTAATTTATTCTGATTTTCAGCAATTGCGACATCCGCCCCATCGACATATGCCTGAAAATGATAGGGTTTTATAGAATCATATCGACTTAAACCCACTCTAAATTTCACTTTTATTTCTGATGGAAAAGTCTTCAGAATCAATGAGTCTGGAACATTTCGCGTAAGAATAGGGACATCAAACGATGATTCAGTAAAAGCTTCAACTGGAATTGAAACACTTACCTTTTTTATAGAAATATCAACCCCATTAATAGGTTCGATAGTAAATGTTTTATTTAAAGTATCTGCCAAGTTTTCAAACCGTTGGGATACAGTTGAAACAAATTGAATTGAATCCATCAAATTTTCAGGTCCTGATACTTCAACTGAATTAGGTTGAATAACAATTGCACCTCCTTGTTGAAATTGTTTTTGATATTGCAAATCAGCAATCAGTTTTACTGGAATCTGTTTAGTACTTTTTGCAAACCAATTAATAAAAATAGTATCAGGAGAAACCTCAAGCAACTCTAAATCGGAGGACAATTGCGCAGATATACGGGTTAAATGATTTGCTGTAACTAAATATCCACCTTTCTTACTTCCATTAAGTGAACTCCGAAGTTTTGATGCCTCAATATCGATTGGAATAAATTTCTTTCCCAATCGATATCTTACAAGCGTAAAACCGACACCTCGAACTTTTATATCGATGTATTTAAGTACATCGGCATCGAGCATTTTATCGTCGGGAAACTTAATGAATTTTACGGGATAAGAAATGGTGGTAACGTAACTTTTACGCAACGCATTTAAAAACCAAAAACCTGAAGAAATAGCAAGAAAGACTAAGAAAACCAACAAATTTTTATTTTTCCATGGAGCTTGCCTAATCCTTGAGAAATTATTTATTGATCGCATTGTATCTCTGAGAATTGTCATTGAATCCTAATTCGAATTAGGATGACAAGATAAAGAAAAAGGCCGAATTTTCATTCGACCTCATTTTTCTTATTTTCGAGCACTGACATCGCTCATATCCAGTATAACAGCAGACTTGTCAATTTTAACCTTAACATTGTCGGCAATTTCCATCATTACATAATCATCTTTAATCTCTGATACAGAACCATAAATGCCACCATTGGTAACTACTTTATCACCTTTTTTAAGGTTTTCGCGAAATTTACGCAACTCTTTTTGGCGTTTCATTTGTGGACGAATCATAAAGAAGTAAAAAACAACAATGATTAGAACAAATGGGAATAATTGCATCCAAATATTTGGAGATGCTGCGGCTGCCTGAGGCAATTGTAATAAAAACAGACTCATAATTATTGATTTAATAAAAATTTTTAATTTTTCACGAATGCTAAAATTAGCAATTCATTCATCTTCTTTTCTGAATTGTCGAATACTTGAATGTTTTTAATTTGTTTTCCTTCCTTATGTTTGGAGTTAAACAATACGCGTATGTACGATGAATCGCCAGGCGCAACTGGTTCTTTGGGAAGAAAAGCACTGGTACAACCGCATCCTACATTTACTCGATTGATAACCAACGGTACTTTGCCTTGATTTTTAAACCAAAAATCAATTCCCACTTCTTCGCCTTCGTTAATTTCACCAAAATCATGCACCAATTCGGTATAAATAGCTAACGGAAAATCAGTTGTACTAGAATTTAATTTTGCATCTTTAATATTCGTACAAGAAATTAATACACTAACAAGCACTATTAATATACTATATGGCTGTAGAAATTTTTGCACAATAATCTATTTAATAAAAAACAACTTTTACTCAGAAATTGTTGATAATCCTTCGCCATTCGCTTTGAAAATTTTCTTTTCTTTTTTTAATTTGCCGAAAGCTTTATCTAAAATTCCATTAATAAAAACACTTGATTTCTCCGTACTATAGTGCTTTGCAATTTCAATATATTCATTCAGCGAAACATTGAGTGGTATTTTAGAAAACTCACAAGCCTCAGTAAGTGCTAGTTGCATGATAATGATATCAATGAAAGCAACTCTTTCTAAATCCCAGTTTTTTGTATTTTCATCAATTATTTTATTCAAATCCTGCGAATTTAAAATAACTTTACGAAACAATGTTTTTACAAATTCTCGATCTTCTTCGTCTTTATATTCAGGGATTAATGTCTGATCTTCACCGATTTCGAATTTAAATTCTTTAATTGTTTTAATCAACATGCTAACAATAAATTCAGCTTCATCATTCCAATAAATGCTTTCTTCTTCGAAATGGTGATACAGATCTTCGCTAGGTGCAATTATTTTTTCAATTAATTTAACAATAAATTTTCGATCTTTCTCATAATCATTCTCTTCTTCAGCCATGTATTCGATATACAATGCCGACTGACGAATTTCATTCATTATTTTTTTAACCAACTCGGGAAAATTAACCCAAGAAATTCCTGTTTGACGAATGTACTTAAGCAACATTTCGTTGTTGCCCAATTGATTTAAAACGGCGTTGTTAATGAACTTAACATTAGGTTTTAAATCCTCTGCTGACGGAATTCGTTTCAATTTAGCTTGTTCAATCCGTTTTTCTTCCAACAAACGAATGTCTAAAAGCAATAGTAAATAAAGATGATACAACTCAGAAGACTTAGAAATACTGTGTAACAACTCTTTTTCTGCCCGTTGCAAATTGCTGTCTCCATTTTTTTGGTAGGAGTAAACAATTTGCATTACCTTAACCCTTAATAATCTTCTGCTAAGCATCTTTAAAGAACTTTTTTTAATTACTGCAAAATTAGGGTTTTTTCGTAGATATTTCACGATAAAAAAAAATAATCCACCTAAAATTTATATTTCATTAGTCATTACTTTAATAATTAAGGCCTAAGGGCAAGATATCCATCGATATTAAATTAGCGAATAAAATAATACAATAAACCTATTGTATTATTTATCAATTGTTAATACAAATGAAAATAATGTAAATATGTGTAATGGAAATTCAAAAATTATTCCCATTTTTGATGATAGTTATGATTTTCTATACTAAACCCGAATAAACAATGGAAGGATTTGACAAACACGATGGAAATGACCATTCGGAAAGAGAAGAGATCTTTTCGAAAGCTGTTAGAGCTGGCAAAAGAACCTATTTTTTTGATGTAAAGGCAACTCGGAAGAACGATTATTATCTTACAATTACCGAAAGTAAGAAATGCCAAGATGGTGAAGGAACTTTTCATTATGAAAAGCACAAAATTTTCTTGTATAAAGAAGATTTCGACAAGTTTAAAGATGGATTGTTTGAAGCTGTTGGATTTATTGAATCCAGCCAACTTGAAACAGAAGACAATGAGTCATTTGATCTAATAAATAGTGAATCAACGGTGGAGTACACCAATGTTGATTTTGAAGATCTCAACAGATAAAAAAACTCAACTCAAAAGCCTTTGTTTAATCACGAAGGCTTTTTTATTTATACTTTCCAATTTTATCGTCAATATTCACGCGTCCTGTAGAGGATGATTGAATTTTTAGATTGACTAACATCGTTAACGCCCCTTTTTCGTAGCACTTCTCATGAATCGCTTTAATTACATCCATGACCTGCGAATAAGATCCCTCGATAACTGTTTCGAACGGGGTTACGACGTATGTCAAACCCGATTTTTGAATAACACTAATAGCATCATCAACTAATGCATAGGATACTCCATTGTTTGTAATTGGTAAAGCTTGAATAGCCACGTTAACTTGAAAATCTGAAAATTCCATTTTATTAATTTTAATAATCATCATCTTCGTCTGTATCATCATCATCATCCTCATCTTCGTCTTCATCTTCTTCCACATCCTCTCCACTATCCATTAAATCAATTGAAGCACAAATCTCATCATCGCTTAATTTTTTCACATTGGTTACCATAAATGAATCGAGAATGAAATCACCTAGCTCATTGCACTGATTAACAACCTCTGAAAGAACACTTTGTACCGAATCTTTTAATGAGATAAGTACCGTTGCAGTACTGAAATTACCTAAATGCGCTATTTCTTCAACTTCGGTTTCCGATTTTTTTGAAAGATAGCTAAATTCGCCTTCAATAAGTTTTTTTTGCATCTCAGTAAACGGAACACCTGTTGAGCTTACAAAAACAACAAAGTATCGCAATTTCAATCCTTTTCCACCTAACCCCGATGAGATAATAACTGGTGATTTATTTGTTAATGAAGCTTGAACCATCATGCGACTTTCGAGCTTAGCTAAAGCAACCCATTCCACCAGTTTTTCGTCAGGATTTTTAGCATAGGCTTCAATAGCTCTATATGCCTCAACATTAGGGACTGAAGCTAATAAACAGAGTAAAAAACGACGGTATTTAATAGGCACCAACTGATCATGAAGCAAGTTAACATGCTCCATTACCGTATCTTCCTTTAACTTTTGCTTGGCTTTTTGCGAGTAGCGAAAGTACCTAACTTGTTCATCAACGTCTACTTTTTCTTCTAGTATGCTAACACTATCAGGGTCATCTTCAAGCATCCGTCTAATATGTTCATGCATTTTACTATAGTCCATCACTGTTTTTTTGGTAGATTTTGATATTGAAAAAGGGAAATTGTAAAAGATAAAACGGTTACGAGCTAAACTTATTAACTAATCCGATTTAATAAATACGTTGATTACTTTAAAACTTAAACCAACCTAAATTGTTCAACCAATACCTCAAATTGGTTTATTTCATGTTACAAAAATGATGAACTTTCATCGAATAATCAAATTAAAACACAGATTACTTTAATGATGCTCCACAAATTAAATCCCAATTAGTGGTGATAGGAATAAACTCATGATGTTAGTATTTTTGCAATCTATCTCGAATAAAACACAGCTCATAACTATATGGTTCTATCAGATTTACTAACAGGAGAAAGTGGGATAATAGTAAAAGTTAAAGGACATGGAGCTTTTAGAAAACGAATTTTAGAAATGGGATTTGTTAAAGGGAAACAAATATCTGTTATAAAAAATGCCCCTTTAAGAGATCCGGTTGAATATAAAATAATGGATTATAAAGTCTCGCTGAGAAGGAGTGAGGCTGCTTTAATAGAAGTTGTAAGTAGCGAACATCCAAATTCGTTATACATCCATAACAATCCCGCCCAAATTACTATTAGTGACGATCAACTAAAACTTTCGGCCAATATAAAAGTTAAAGAGATAAATGTAGCCTTGGTTGGAAATCCCAATTGTGGTAAAACAACCCTTTTTAATTATGCCAGTGGTGCCAAAGAACATGTTGGAAACTATAGTGGCGTAACAGTTGATTCCAAAACAGCAAGAATGGAATTAAATGGGTACACCATTTTTATCTCCGATTTACCTGGCACTTATTCGATATCGGCTTACTCACCAGAGGAGCTTTATGTGCGGGATCATATTTTTACAAACCAGCCCGATGTGGTGATTAATGTTTTAGATGCATCGAATCTCGAGCGTAATTTGTATTTAACCACTCAGTTAATTGACATGGACATAAAAGTGGTGGCTGCTTTAAACATGTACGACGATTTACAAAAAAAAGGAGATCTTTTTAATTTTGATCTATTAGGCAAAATGATTGGGATTCCTTTTATTCCCACTGTTAGCTCTAAAGGGAGGGGAATAACCGAACTTTTCGAGAAAGTAATTGATGTATATGAGGAACGTGATCCTATTGTTAGACATATCCACATAAATTACGGAACAAGCATTGAATCGGGCATTGCGAAAACAGAAGCCTTATTAATAGAGAATCAAATTGATGATATTGCCATGATATCGCCACGATTTTTAGCTATTAAGCTTCTTGAAAATGATATTGAATCGAAACGCAAATTATCGAAATGGAAAAACAATGTGCAAATTTCGAGTTCAATAGCCACTCAAATTAACAAAATCGAAAAAGAATTAGGAGAAGATACTGAAACCATCATAACCGATGCCAAATACGGTTTTATTGCGGGTGGATTAAAGGAAACTTATCGGGAAAATCCTCAAACCCGAGTTCGAAAAACTGAAATGATTGATGCATTCATTACGCATAAACTGTTTGGTTTTCCCATTTTTATTTTTTTTATGTGGGTCATGTTCGAGACCACATTTAAATTAGGATCCTTCCCGATGGATTGGATTAACCATAGCATTGCAATAGGTTCGGATTGGATTAAACAAACCATGGCCGATGGGCCTTTGAAAGACTTACTAGTTGATGGAATTATTGGGGGTGTTGGAGGAGTTATCGTTTTTTTACCCAACATACTTATTTTGTTCTTTTTTATTTCGTTCATGGAAGATACAGGATACATGGCCAGAGCGGCCTTTATCATGGATAAACTCATGCACAAACTAGGGCTACATGGAAAATCGTTCATCCCTTTGTTAATGGGATTTGGATGTAATGTGCCTGCAATAATGGCAACGCGTACAATCGAAGATCGAAACAGTCGATTGTTAACCATGCTCATTAATCCGTTTATGTCGTGTAGTGCTCGTTTGCCTGTATATATATTAATATTAGGGGCATTTTTTCCCGAACATGCTGGCACAATGCTATTTCTTATTTATGCATTAGGCATAGTAATGGCAATTTTAATTGCCCGAATTCTCAAAAAAGTTATTATAAAAAATAACGATGTGCCTTTTGTAATGGAACTGCCTCCCTATCGTATGCCAACGCTTAAAAGCACATTGGCACACATGTGGAACAAAGGCCAGCAATATCTTCAAAAAATGGGAGGCATTATTTTAATCGCATCTATAATAATTTGGTTTTTAGGCTACTTCCCTCGCAACCACGACCAATCAACTCATTTTCAAACACTAAAATCAGGTTTAACATTAAAGTACGAAGCAAATCTTAATAGTGCACACTTCCCAGATAGCATAAAAGCTCTAGATGCAGATTTCAAGAAACAATTATCAGACCTAAATGTTAAAGAAGAGAGTATAAGACAAAAGAACTCTTTTATAGGTCGAATAGGGCAATTAATTGAACCTGTTTTAAAACCAATGGGATTTGATTGGAAAATGGGAGTTAGTTTAATTAGCGGTATTGCAGCTAAAGAAATAGTAATAAGCACTATGTCGGTATTATATCAAGCGAATGACCAGGCGAATGGAGACAGTAATGGATCGCTTATTACACAAATGCGAAACGACAAGTATGAAAATGGGGATTTAGTGTTTACACCTTGGGCGGCAATATCATTTATATTATTCACGCTCATCTACTTTCCATGTTTGGCAGTTATTGCAGCCATAAAAAAAGAATCGGGAACTTGGAAATGGCCTTTATTCACGATCCTTTACACGACCTTTTTAGCTTGCTTTATTTCGTTTGTAACTTATCAGGTTGGAACTTTATTATTTTAATATGACAAGTCAGGAAATTATAACATACATTCTTATTGGCTGGGCTTTTTATAAAGTTGCTAAAGGAATATACTCTCTTTTCGTGAGCACTGCGTCCTCTTGTGAATCAGGTGGATGTTGCGGATGCAGCGCCAAAACAGATCTTTTAAAACAAATTGCACACTCGAAAAAAGTTAAATCAGCAACCGATAACACAAATCATAAAACAAACTTATTTAACTCGTTGAAGTACATGAATAAGTAAATCCCAAAATTTCCGTACTGTTTCTATATTTATACGCTCGTCAGGCGAATGAGCTCCACGAATGGTTGGCCCAAAAGAAACCATATCCAAATCAGGATACTTCTCGAGAAACAATCCACACTCCAGTCCTGCATGAATAGCGCGCACAATGGGTTCGGTTTTAAACAATTCGATGTATGAACTTTTTGAGATCGCCATTATTTTAGATTGCACATTAGGTGCCCAACCCGGGTAACCATCGGAATGAACAACTGTTGCTCCAGCCAATTCAAATACAGAAGCAACAGATTTAGAGATATATGTTTTTGCACTCTCCACCGAACTTCTCTGACTCGTAGTTACAATTAACTTATCGCCTTCGATTTTTACAGAAGCCAAATTGGTGGATGTTTCAACCATTCCAGCCATCTCACGACTCATTTCGATAACACCATGAGGACACTCCATTAATGACTCTATAATTCTCGATTGGAATTTTTTAGAAAATATCATTTTGGGTATATCTATGGATTGA
Source organism: Bacteroidales bacterium (assembly GCA_038212305.1). Taxonomy (GTDB): domain Bacteria; phylum Bacteroidota; class Bacteroidia; order Bacteroidales; family Marinilabiliaceae; genus JBBQUP01. The sequence continues at coordinate 16,113 of JBBQUP010000048.1, read as the reverse complement.
AGTGATATTTTCAATTTGGATTCAGTCTGTTTATACTCATGCTGGATTTCAGCAAAAAATACATTTAAGGAAACTCGGATAGGTTCTTTTTGACTCATAGGAACTACCGCTATGGCATATGCTTCGCGAGCAATAGCATTTCGAAGATTTCCACCATCAATAGTTGCGATACGCAAATCATGCTCAACTTCTGCTTGATCTAAAAATTGAACTAGAATTTTATTTGCGCAAGCCAGTCCCTTGTTAATATCATCGCCCGAATGACCGCCTTTTAGTCCCGACACATCTATTCGAACAGCAAAAAACCCTTCCTTTAGAATTTCTGATTCAACATCGAAAGTGGCAATTGTATCAATACCGCCGGCACAGCCAATAAACAATTCACCTTCATCTTCCGAATCTAAATTGATAAGTGTTTTCCCTTTAAAAAACCCTTGTTGTAATTCAAAAGCACCGGTTAAGCCCGTTTCTTCATCAACAGTAAATAAACACTCAAGTGGTCCATGCTCAATGGTTTTCGAAGCCAATAGAGCCAACTGAGCGGCTATTCCAATCCCATCATCAGCACCTAAAGTCGTGCCTCGAGCCTTTACCCAACCATCTTCAACAAATGGAATAATAGGATCTAGATTGAAATTATGTTGGGTATCGCTATTTTTTTCGCAAACCATATCCACATGTGATTGCAAAACCACTATCGGCCAATCCTCTTTTCCTTTAGTTCCTGGTTTAGATATTAAAACATTTCCTATTTTATCGGATTTAGTATCAAGACCCAATGTTTGACCTATTTTTTTTAAGTAATCAATAATTTTTTCTTCTTTTTTTGATGGGCGAGGTATTTGAAATATTTCATAGAAATATTTCCATATAGAAACTGGTTCCAATTTTTCAAACGGATACATATCAATTATAATTCAGTTATATGAATACTAAAATCTCAAGATTAAAAATAAAAAAATCCTGTGCTTTTGCACAAGACATAAATCATGTGGACATAAAATCTTTTTTTCTATAAATGATACCTACTTTTATTGAATATCGACAACAATTTACTTATTTCAGTTAATTTATCTTGATCGTTAGCCGTTTCGTACGAAAAAGCCAGATTATTCAATAGTCGTATAATTACTTCATCGTTAGATTTACATGGAATAAAAAACGAACTTTGAGGAATAATTTTTTGTTGACGAAGAAAAAACTCAATCTCTTTTCGTCCTAAAACAGCACCTTTATTAATTGGATTAACATAGAAAAGAACGTTTCCATCTGGAATAGTGTTTTCATCTACTTTATCAATATCTAAATAGGCCAAAATAAAATTCTTGGGTAGATTTACGCCATATAAAGGTATGCCTAATCGTTGAGCAACAACAGAATATATAATTGATAACGCAACAGGATTACCTTTTTTTGTTAATAAAACCTCGCTAATGAAATTATTCTCGGCGGCTAAAATATTTATGTTGTTACGAACATACTTATGAGTTTCAAAAAATATATGATTCAAAACTCTTACCTTTTCAATGGAATTTAATGTCTCGCTTAATTCAAACCACACATCTTTACGAAGCTCATTTATCTGTTTTTCAATCCACGAGTAGTCTAATCCTGGATACTGGAATTTACAAATAAGGAAGGCTCCAAATAATAAATCCACCGCGCCATCTGCATACCATTTAGTTAATTCGGAATAAACATCGTTGAATTGAATTCGATGGATTAACTCTTCGATGCGTTGTTGAAAAAACTGATCAGTTGAATTCTCCCATGCTTTTTCGAGTTGTGAAACAACAGCAACATCTTGCTTTTCAAACTCTTGAAAAACCATAGAAAATACCTCATCACTTGGATCATCGATGAGTTTTATTAAGGCATCTATTTTGGATTCGTCAATCATTAATTAATTGCTGTCAATTGTTTTAATACTATTTCTACTAATCCCTTAACGACAGGATGATAATCTTTACTGTAAGTGCCAGCCAAACGGTTTGCAATAATAGCGCAAACAGTAACGGCCTGGTGCCCTAATAGTTTCGACAAACCATATATAGCTGAACATTCCATTTCGTAATTCGTAACTCTTAACGATTCATGTCGAAATGAGGTTATCAACTCATTAATATGTTCGTGAGCCAAAGGTAATCGAATAACTCGTCCTTGTGGCCCATAAAAACCTGGTGCCGATATTGTAATACCTCCGACCATTTGAGGTACTTTTATTCGCGTAAGTAAATCATTGCCCGAATTAACCATATAGGGTCGGTTGAATGCCATAGGCCATTTAGTATGAGCAATAAATGCTTTCATTGGTTTATCGATAAAAACTGATGTGCTGCTTTGATAAAAATGTAGCAGACCATCAAACCCAATAGCTGAATTACTAATTAACCAACTATCAACGGGAATATCGCTTTGCAACGACCCAGATGTACCAATTCGAACAAAATTTAGTGATTTCTTAACTTCTTTCTCTTTTCTTGTAATAAAATCTACATTAACCAATGCATCTAATTCGTTAATAACGATATCGATATTATCGGTTCCAATGCCTGTAGAAACAACTGTTAATCGCTTTTTGTTCAACCACCCTGTAACGGCAACAAACTCTCTATTGTTACGCTTTAATTCAACTTCATCGAAAAACGATGCCACCAATTCAACCCGCCCAGGATCGCCAACTAATATAATATCATCAGCAATTTCACCTGGTTTTAAATGAAGATGAAAAACAGATCCGTCAGCATTAATAATTAGTTCAGATGATTCGATGTATGGTGGCATAAAACTTTTATTCATGATAGAAATAAATATTTATATTAAATTACAAAAAAAAATAACATCGATGTAAATACTTTTAACATAAATAATTTCAATAATAATACATTTTTAATGGTTAACGATTAGAAAACATCTGAATTTTCAATCTTTTTTAAATTCAATACTTTTCCTAAGCACTAATACTTCATTTCTCAATTGCTTAAACCCTGAAACCAAATGTGAGACATCGGTAACTGGTTCAGGTAATTCAGGCGATATATAATGCACAAACTTCCAAATCTCTTTAATCTTATCTGCTGAAACCTCAAATGGATCAAATAAAGGATTGAGAGAACAAAGTTTAATGAATCTAATACTGTCTGATTGTTTTTCGGCAATTTTAAACACAATACCATCATCAATAGTAACAAAAAGGTAAGCCTCACCCGATTTGATCTCATTCCAGTTTGTCAAAAACTCACCTGTTACATAAGCTCCTGAAGGAATGGGCAACATGGAGTCGCCCGAGATTTGAAAAGTACGGTACTTTTTATTCGATGATAAAAAGGGCAATTGAAAAACGGGCAACTCCACAATAAACTCAGGATCGGCATATCCAGTTGAATAACCTGCTTTGGCTTTTTCAGGCACCAACTCTATGTTATCTCGATTTCGAGAATCAACCGTTGCTACTAAAACACGATAATTAGCACCTTTTAATTCCACATCAAATCCACCCGATAGTTGTCGTAATTGCTGTTCCGTCAAATTCAACAAATCGACTTTAACTAAAGTATCAATGGCTACATTGTAATAATTCGATAGAACAATTAATGCAGTAAGCGAAGGTTCTGAGACCAAATTTTCGTAACCACTTAAGGTCGATCGCTTCATGGTTAATGCCACAGCCACATCATCCTGAGTTCGCCCTAACCGTTTTCTCAATAATTTTATGTTTTTTGCAAAGTACATACAATAAAGTCTCCTATTTACTAATCAAACTTACGTTAAAATTTTAATCAAAACACCTTGTTGCTTAATTGGATTTAAATATTAAACCTTTTTTAACAGCTACCGTATTAAGTTAGGTATCTCGAAAAAACTAACACATCACACTGTTGGATATAATTATCAAAGAAACAAATTGATAAGATGTAATTATCGATTAAATAGATATGCATATATCCTCAAAAACACCCAGCCTATGTAACGCAATAAATTAGACTCAATCTGAATTATAAATAATATATGCTGATATATTGATATTTAGATATTAAAGAAATAATTCTCTATTAATTATCTTGTATTCCAACAATAACGTATTTACGGAAACTTTATCTTTGGCAACTTTATAGAAAATACTAGATTATGCAAAACGAACTTTTGGTATTATTCTTCACTTTAGGAGTAATTTTAGCGGGCGGCGCAATTTTATTTGCCAACTTCATAATGCCACACTCTTATAATCAAGCAAAATTTGAGGCTTACGAGTGCGGGATTCCATCGGAGCAAAACGCATGGAGGCAATTTAATGTTGGGTATTATATGTTTGCACTCATTTATTTGATTTTCGATGTTGAAATAGTGTTCATTTATCCTTGGGGTGAAGTTATTAAAGAAGTCGGAATGTCAGCTTTGGTTGAAATTCTCATTTTCTTTTTTGTTTTAGCCTTAGGATTGGCATATGCCTGGAAGAAAAAAGCATTGCAATGGGAATAGACATTAAATCAATGAAATACGACGATTTCAACGACAACGAAACGTTGGAAATGTTCAAGAAATCGGGAAATAACATCTTATTAACCACCATCGACAACCTTATTAACTGGGGACGATCGAATAGCTTATGGCCTTTAACTTTTGCCACCAGTTGTTGCGGCATTGAGATGATGGCTGCCGGAGCACCCAGACACGATTTCGCTCGTTTTGGCGTAGAAGTTTATCGTGCCACACCTCGACAGGCTGATGTGATTGTGGTGGCTGGAACCATTGTTCACAAAATGGCACCCGTACTAAAACGATTGTACGACCAAATGGCCGATCCCAAATATGTGATTGCCATGGGAGCCTGCGCCATATCGGGCGGTCCTTTTTACGCCAACACTTATTCTGTTGTGCGAGGTGTTGATCATATTATTCCGGTTGATGTTTACATCCCGGGATGTCCCCCACGCCCAGAAGCATTGCTTTATGGCATTATGCAATTGCAACGAAAAATACAGGCCGAAAGCAGCGAAAATCGATTAGAAACAAGAAAAAATCACATTTAGCCGATATTAATAAGTACTTCATTGGAATTAATGTTGTGTTATATATAGCTAATTGATTGACAAACAGCATTACCGAAAAACAATAAATAGGTCTTAGACCTTATACTATGGAATGGACAATGGACATATCTGCAACAGAAAAAATAATCAAAACCATCTTGCCTGAACTCACTGCTGAACAAGCTTGGGGTGGACAACAATGGACGATTTCTGCGAATAAAATCATTGAGGTTCTTCAAGAATTAAAAATCAATGATTCAACGCAATACAACTTTTTAGTTTGTGAGATGGGTTTTGACCTAAAAAACAAATTAGGAGCTATTTATCATTTGCGCTCTACAGTTAATAATACTGAGTGTTTTTTAAAGGTTGAGCTTGAAGATCGAATTCATCCAACGTTAGATTCAGCAATTAATTTATATCCAACAGCCGAGTTTTTCGAACGCGAAATATTTGACTTGTATGGAATTAACTACAACAATCACCCCAATCTAAAACGGTTGTTTTTAGAAGATGATTTCGAAGGCTACCCTTTGCGGAAAGACTTTTCAGATCCTATTAACATCGTTGAACGTTAATTTACTCAGGATGATAGAAAATAAAACGATACTACTGGGAGAAGATGAAGAGTACACCATTAACATGGGGCCTCAGCATCCTTCCACTCACGGTGTTTTGCGATTTGAATTATCATTAAGAGGCGAAACCGTTCATAAAGTAATTCCTCATTGTGGATACATCCACCGTGGCATCGAAAAAATGTGCGAAGCCAACACCTACCGTCAAATTATTCATTTGACCGACAGGATGGATTATCTTTCGGCGCACATCAACAACGAAGCTTTAAGTCTTTGTGTTGAAAAAGCTCTTGAGATTGAGGTTCCCAAACGAGCCGTTATCATTCGAACCATCTTATCGGAATTAAGTCGAATTGGTTCGCATCAATTATGGTGGGCTGCTTTTGGAATGGATATGGGCGCGTTAACCACCTTTTTTTATGGCATGCGCGATCGCGAAATAATTTTAGACATTTTTGAAGAGAGTTGCGGATCGCGCTTACTGCATAGTTACATCTGCCCAGGCGGATTGATGCACGATGTACACCCCAACTTTGTTACCAAAATAAAAGAGTTCATTGCCTACTTCCGCAAAAAACTACCTGAATACGATAAATTGCTTTCGGGCAACGTTATATTTATGGAGCGTAGCAAAGGCATAGGACAACTCTCGATGGAAGATGCCATTGGATATGGCATTACGGGCCCTTCAGCACGGGGCTCAGCATTTAGTTGCGATGTGCGCATACACGAGCCTTACAGTGCTTATTCAATGGTTCAGGTTAATGAAAAACTTCGCACCGAAGGCGATGTTTACTCGCGTTACATGGTTCGAATTGATGAGATGTGGGAGTCGATGAACATTCTTGAGCAACTAGTTGACCAATTGCCTGACGATGGGTTTACCGCCATAATGAAACCCGTTTTAAAACTCCCTGAAGGAAGTTATTATCAACGTGTTGAAACGGCTCGTGGCGAATTAGGCGTATATCTAATCAGCGAAAACGACAAATATCCAACCCGTTTAAAATTCCGATCGCCCAATTTCAGTAATCTTTTTGTGATAGATAAATTATCGAAAGGACATAAAATTGCCGATCTCGTAGCCATTAGTGGATCGCTGGATTTAGTGATTCCTGATATTGACAGATAACCTAAGAAATAACATTTATGTTCGATTTCACTCCACTTACCCAAGTCATTCACACCTATTTGGTGAGTCACATGGCAGCCCCAGCCGTACTTTTGGTAGAGCTGGTTTTGGTAGGATTACTGTTTTTAACATTATACGCCGTAATAGGTTTGGCTTTGGTTTATCTCGAACGTAAAGTTTGTGCCTTCATTCAAAATCGCATTGGCCCCAACCGAGTTGGCCCATTGGGATTGCTGCAAACCGTTGCCGACCTTATAAAACTCTTATTCAAAGAGTTAATAATGGTGAAAAAAGCCGATAAATTTTTATTCAATCTGGCTCCTTATATTGTTATTATTGCATCGATGATGGCCATTGGCTCATTACCTTTTGCCAAAGGGTTTCATGCCATTGATTTAAACATTGGCTTATTCTACATCATGTCGGTCACCTCGCTGGGCGTATTAGGTATTTTATTAGCAGGATGGTCGAGCAATAGCAAATACTCGTTATTAGGTGCCATGCGAAGCGGCGCACAAATTATCAGTTACGAATTGTCAGTCGCCTTGTCGCTCCTATCAGTCATTATGCTTACCGGATCAATGCAACTATCGGTTATTATTGAGAGCCAAGCCAATGGATGGTGGATTTTTAAAGGACACATTCCTGTGTTCATTTCCTTTATCATCTTCATTATTGCATCTACAGCCGAAACCAATCGAGGCCCATTTGATATTGCTGAAGCCGAATCGGAACTAACAGCCGGTTTTCACACCGAGTACTCAGGTATTAAATTTGCTTTTTTCTTCTTGGCCGAATACATGAATATGTTTTTGGCGGCTGCTTTAGCTGCAACCGTATTTTTTGGCGGATGGATGCCTTTACACATTGGAAACCTCGAAGCGTTTAACCATGTTATGGATTACATACCTCCCATTGTTTGGTTTTTCGGAAAAACCTTTGCCTTGATTTATCTCATCATGCTTTTCAAATGGACATTTCCACGATTGAGAATCGATCAGCTCTTAACGCTCGAATGGAAATATTTACTTCCCATTAATTTGGTAAACACCCTAATCATTGCCCTCATTGTAGTTATGGGCTGGCATTTTTAACAATATGAACGCACTAATCAAATATCTAAAAGAGATTGTAGCAGGTGTTAAAACCTTGCTGACAGGTATGCGGGTTACATCGGGGTATTTTTTCAGCCCCAAGGAGATTATAACGCAAAAATACCCTGAGAATCGCGCCACATTAAAAATGTTCGACCGATTTAAAGGTGAACTTGTTATGCCGCATACGACTGAAAACACGCACACCTGCACTGGTTGCGGCATTTGCGAAAACGTTTGTCCGAATGGATCGATACAAGTGATCACCCATAAAAAGGAGAACGAAGAAGGAAAATTCATCAAGCAATTGCACTCACACATTTATCATTTATCCATGTGTACATTTTGCGGATTGTGTGTTAAAAACTGTCCGTCAGATGCCATCGTATTCAATCAGGAGTTCGAACATGCCGTATTTGATCGTCAAAAATTAACCAAAGTATTAAATCAACCTGGATCATCACTTAAAAAGGAGGATAAGTAATTATGCATTTTCACGAAATATCCTTTATAATTCTATCTGCCATCATCATGATTTTTTCAGTATTAACGGTAACCAGTCGAAAAATATTACGAGCAGCAACTTATCTTTTGTTTGTATTAATCTCAACAGCAGGTATGTATTACTGGCTTCAGTACGAATTTATGGCTGGCGTGCAGTTAGCCTTGTATGCAGGCGGCATTGTGGTAATAATAATATTTTCAATACTCCTCACCCACCATATCCATCACCAATTCGATAAGCCATCGCTTAGGCGTAACCTTGTCGGATTTGGCATTGCTGGTGTGGGTGCGGCTTTGTCCATTGCAGCTATTTTAAGTTACGACTTTAAAACCAGCGAAGCCGCTCCGATCAATGTAGATGTTCGCGAAATTGGACTGCATTTAGTTAATACTGGCGAAAACGGATTTGCTCTGCCATTTGAAGTGATAAGCGTTTTACTTTTAGCCGCGTTGATTGCTGCTATTGTGATTGCTAAAAAAGATAAATCAGAACTAGAACAAAATCAATAAGTATGCTACACACCATTCCCATTCAATACTTTCTGATTGTAAGCACCCTGATGTTTTTCGCAGGAGTAGCTGGGTTTATCATCCGAAAGAATTTAATAACCATTCTAATGTCGGTTGAACTGATGCTGAATGCGGTGAATATAAACTTTGTGGTTTTCAATCGCTACTTATTTCCCGATCAGCTTCAAGGACAATTTTTCAGCATGTTCATAGTAGCGATTGCAGCATCCGAAGCATCGGTTGTTATTGCACTCATCATCAACATTTATCGCCGCTTTAACACCATTAAAGTGACCGATATTCATGAAATGAAATATTAATCAATTACCCATTGGCCATGTCTATTTTTGATTATTCGATTCTCATACTAGCAGTTCCATTTTTACTTTTTGTGATAATTGGACTGACTGGTCATAAATTCAAGCCATTGGTTTCGGGCTTAGTTGGAACGTTGGGTCTTACTGTTATTACCATCATCTCCTATGCCATTGCCATTGCCTATTTTTGGGGCAGCAGCAATGCAGGCGTATCGGCTGGTAATCCCGAAGAAGCAGTTGCTTATCAAACCATCGTACCATTTGCCTTTACCTGGTTGCCGTTTACCAAAAACTTAATCATCACCATTGGCATTATGCTTGACCCAATTTCGGTGATGATGTTAATTGTGATTACCACTATTTCGTTGATGGTGCACATTTACAGCTTGGGTTACATGAAAGGCGAAAAAGGATTTCAACGCTTTTACGCTTTCCTATCACTTTTCACCTTCTCGATGTTGGGATTAGTTCTCTCAATTAACATTTTCCAGATGTATATCTTCTGGGAGCTGGTTGGAGCTTCCTCATTCTTGCTAATTGGTTTCTATTATCAGAAACCATCGGCTGTTGCGGCATCAAAAAAAGCCTTTATTGTTACCCGATTTGCCGACTTTGCTTTTTTAGTCGGGATACTTCTTCTATCCTACTACACCGATACATTTAATTTCGACACACTAACCAGTGCAACCGCCTCACCGGTAGGCTCATTCACAGGCATAACCTTCATGGGGTTTTCGGTTGTTTCGTGGGCTATGATTTTAGTTTTTATTGGTGGTGCGGGTAAATCGGCTATGTTTCCGCTGCACATTTGGTTACCCGATGCCATGGAAGGCCCAACACCTGTTTCAGCACTAATACATGCTGCGACCATGGTTGTTGCTGGGGTTTATTTGGTTGCTCGATTGTTTGTGGTTTATCACCTTTTTGCTCCAGGAGTTCAAGAAGTAATTGCTTGGGTGGGTGGATTTACCTCGCTGTTTGCTGCCATCATTGCCATGACTCAATACGATATAAAACGCATTTTAGCTTTCTCAACTCTATCGCAAATCGGTTACATGATGCTCGCTTTGGGCGTTTCGGGTTATGGTGGCGAAGCAGGAGTTGGATATATGGCATCGATGTTCCATTTATTTACACACGCCATGTTTAAGGCGTTGCTATTCCTTGGGGCTGGTTCTATTATTCATGCTGTACATAGCAATCTTATGGGCGATATGGGACAGCTTCGAAAATACTTACCCATTACGCACATTACCTTTTTAATTGCCTGTTTATCCATCTCAGGCGTTCCATTTTTTGCTGGATTTTTCAGTAAAGATGAAATTTTAGTGGCAGCCTTCGAACACAGTAAAATCCTTTTTGCCATCGAATATTTAGTTGCTGGTCTAACCGCTTTTTATATGTTCCGCCTCTATTTCTCGGTATTTTGGGGAGAGGAAAAACAATATCATCACACTCCGCATGAATCGCCTTTGGTGATGACAATTCCATTACTAATACTCGCATTTGCATCCATTTTTGCAGGTTATTTGCCATTTAGCAAACTGGTAACTTCCGATGCGCTGCCATTCGATACGCATTTACACTGGAGCATTGCCATTGCATCGGTCGCTATTGGATTTGCAGGAATTTTTATCGCATGGTTATTCTATCGTAAAAAGAGCGATGCGCCTGATAATATCACCACTCAACTGGGAGTAATTTACACAACCGCTTACAATAAATTTTACATCGATGAATTGTACTTATTTATTACCAAACGCATCATATTTAATTACATATCGCGACCAATAGCTTGGTTCGACCGAAATGTGATTGATGCCACCATGAATGGCGTGGGCACCATCACACAAAAATCATCTGAAAAACTGAAAGTCTTGCAATCAGGTCAACTTTCGGATTACGCCGCATTTTTCGCAGCCGGAGCCATCGCCTTAGTACTATTTATGCTGTATTTGCTCAACTAAAGAAATTTAATAGTTATGAACCCACTTCATTTACTTATACTCATTCCCATATTAACCGTTATCGGCATTACCCTTTCGAAAAACATGAAAACGGTTCGATGGGTATCTGCTACTGGAATGTTTGCGCAACTCATAGTAACCATCGTTATCATGAGCTTGTACCATGCTTTGCGTGCCAGCGGAATCACCGATGAGATGGTGTTTATGTCGGATTACACCTGGTTTCCAACGCTAAACATTCATTACGCAATTGGTATCGATGGCATTTCGGCAGCCATGCTATTACTAACTGGAATTGTGGTGTTTGCAGGTATTTTCGCCTCTTGGGAGTTGGAATATCTTCAAAAAGAATTTTTTATAGCATTGATACTATTGGCAACGGGAGTTTTTGGATTTTTCATCTCCATCGACCTCTTTACCATGTTCTTATATTATGAGATTGCCGTTATTCCGATGTATTTGTTAATCGGCATTTGGGGTACAGGCCCAAAAGAGTACTCAGCCATGAAGCTGACATTGATGTTAATGGGAGGTTCGGCCTTATTAATTGTTGCTCTTTTTGGAATTTATTACGGAGCAGGTGATGGAACCATTTCGTTTAACTTGCTTGAATTAGCCAAACACCCAATGAAAGTTGAAGCTCAGCGTTTCTTTTTTCCGTTTGCGTTTTTAGGATTTGGTGTTTTAGGCGCACTTTTCCCTTTCCATACTTGGTCGCCCGATGGACATGCCTCAGCGCCAACCGCCGTATCGATGCTACATGCAGGCGTATTAATGAAATTGGGAGGATATGGTATTTTTCGAATTGCCATGTATTTAATGCCTCAAGCAGCTCAGGAGCAAGCGTGGATATTTATTATACTAACTAGTGCCAGTGTTATTTACGGCGCACTGGGTGCCATCTGGCAAAAAGATTTGAAATACATCAACGCCTACTCATCGGTGAGCCATTGCGGACTGGTTATTTTTGGTTTGTTAATGATGAACCAAACAGCCATGGATGGTGCCATTTTACAGATGATTTCGCACGGGTTAATGACAGCGCTTTTCTTCGCCCTTATTGGGATGATTTATTCACGAACTCATACTCGTAACATCCACGAGATGGGAGGATTAATGAAAGTCATTCCATTTTTGGCAGTTGTTTACATGATAGCAGGTTTTGCATCTCTTGGATTACCAGGATTAAGTGGATTTGTTGCTGAGATGACCATATTTGTTGGCGCATTTCAACATGGCGACCTGTTTCACCGCGTGGCAACCATTATGGCCATATCAGCCATTGTGGTAACAGCTGTTTATATTTTAAGAGTGGTGGGTATATTACTTTTAGGCCCAATTAAAAACGATCACTTTTTACATTTGAAAGACGCAACTTGGTATGAAAAAATAAGTACCGTAACGCTACTTGCCGCAGTTGTTGGCGTTGGCTTCTACCCTATTTGGCTTTACAATTTAATATTCGACAGTTTAGCTCCCGTAGCTCATAAACTATTGACTGCACTCTAACAATTCTCATGATCATCACTCAATTGCATAAGAAAAAAGAATTACAATGGGACTAAATGACATACTGACAATGAGCCACGAGCTCGCTTTAATTGGTGCATTGCTCATACTTTTAATCGTTGAAATATTTTCGACAGACGAATCGCGTAAAAACATTGTTCCGATTTCAATCTTTTTGATTATTGCAGCAGGCGCAGCTGGATTCTATTTTAGCCGCACAGGCGTTATTTTTGGTAGCATGTATCAAAACGATGCCTTGCGAATGGCGATGAAATTGATTTTGGATTTAGCAACATTGATTGTATTTCTCCAATCGAGCGAGTGGATTAAAAATCCAGAAAACAAACCGCGTGTGACTGAATTCTACCTGCTGATTTTCTCCACGTTAATTGGAATGGGATTTATGATTTCGTCAGGCGATTTCTTAATGCTTTATCTTGGACTAGAACTAGCCACCATCCCCATTGCCGCCTTAGCTGCTTTTGACCGATATAAAAAAGAATCGGCTGAAGCCGGTATCAAACTCATTTTGTCATCGGCACTTTCATCAGGTTTGTTATTGTATGGTTTATCGATGATATATGGCACAACAGGCTCCATCTATTTCGAAGAAGTGAAAAATATGATTACGCCCAATACGCTTCCCATGTTAGGAATGATATTTTTCATAACTGGGATGGCCTTTAAAATTTCGTTGGTACCTTTCCATTTTTGGACTGCCGATGTGTACGAAGGCGCTCCAATTGCAGTAACATCTTATTTATCAGTCGTTTCGAAAGGTGCTGCCATATTTATATTCACTTTTGTGTTGTACACCGTATTTGGTGCTCAATCAGCTATTTGGTCGCAAATTTTAGTCCTATTATCGGTTATCACCATGACAATCGGAAACTTATTTGCCTTGAGACAACAAAACATGAAACGCTTTCTTGCCTATTCGAGCATTGCTCAAGCAGGCTTTATCCTTTTAGGCATTTTGGGACAAGGCTCATTGGGAATGGGAAGTGTTATTTATTTCCTATTAATCTATGTCTTCTCAAATCTAGGAGCCTTTGGCGTAGTTGCTATCATCTCAGCTCAAACTGGTAAAGAAACCTTGGCCGATTACCGCGGTTTGTATGCCACCAACCCAAAACTAAGTTTGGCTTTAATGATAGCCCTGTTTTCGTTGGCAGGAATACCACCTATAGCGGGATTTTTCGGCAAACTATTCTTATTTAACGCTGCAGCCTCAAAGGGTTTTTATTGGTTGTTGTTCATTGCAGTGGTTAATGCAACCATATCTTTATATTATTACTTGCTACCCGTTAAAGCGATGTTTATCGATAAAACCGATAACCCAATTCCATTTTTTAAAACAAAACCAATGATGGCTCTGAGCCTCATTATTTGTATGGTAGGTCTTGTGGTGACAGGATTTGCAAGTATCATTTTCGAGTATTTCATCTCCGTAAGTGCGGGTTTATAAACTAACATGCCATGCTAAATCAACTAAAACCAACAATAATTGAGATAAATGGAATGCTTTGCATTGTTGCCGATAGCAATGTATCGAAAGAGCGTGCCGAATTCCTGACTAAATTATTAAAACTAAATAATTACGACGTACTCGAGATTAAAAATGAAGATGGGTCAATTACCATTGGCGTCAATGATATTTTATTCAACCCCGTGATAGATGTTTACAAACGTCGGTTGAAAAGTTTTACTGGAAGAAAAGTTACACCAGCCTATTGGTTGCAAATCTCCGAAACGGAATCGGAAAAAAAGATGAATTATTGGAAGAAATAAATAATTAATTGCCTTTATTTTACTAAAAGCTTATAAGAACTCTGCCTCTCGCCAATACTTGCAATTACAAAGTAAATTCCTTTGTTTGGAAATATGGACTTATTTAATTCAACTAAAGATTGTCCCAAAAGGCTACTGGGCGCGTTGAAAATTGTAGAGCCAACAATTGAAACAATTGACAAACTAGTAATATCGCCAGGTGCATCGTTTGACGAAACAAAATAGGATGACGATGAACTACTAACTGTCATTGAAAACTGAGAACTATTGTTGTGCAAAGCCGTGTTTCCAGGAGCAAGAAATCCACCTGAATTTAACCAAGCCTCAGCATCGGTAGTCCAATTTGCAAAATCGGTTCCACTCGCTTTGCAAATCCCAATTCCATGTTTTCCTGAAGTATATTTTTTTAAAGTAGATTTAGCCTTTATACTTTGGGGGATATTATCATAGAAACGTTGGCTATTAGCAACATCGACTGAACCATCTTCGATGGAATGAGCTAAAAATGTAGGTGGAGTAGAAGTTGTAATATGTTTCTCATTTGAATATTCATTAATTAAAGCCAATGTAGGCGAGCTTCCGATTAAGTTTGTTCGAGCCCCATCATGCGTGATGGATGTTTCCATGCTAATGAGCGCATACACCAGCATTGCCAAATTAGGTTTAGCACTCAAATTATCAATTGCATCTTTTTTAGTGTAAACTACTTTATCGTAATTTACGGCTAAAGAAGAAGCTACATGACCGCCAGCTGAAAAGCCAATTATTCCAATTCTGTTTGCATTTAACCCCCAAGCAGCAGCATTCTGTCGAATAACACGAACCGCACGTTGAGCATCCTGCAACGGTACATCCTTTTTATTAATATGAGAATTATTAGGCAAACGATACTTTAATATAAATGCAGTAATATTTAAACTATTCAACCATTGTGCAATGTCTGTTCCCTCAACATCATAAGTTTCTTGCGAATAACCTCCTCCAGGACAAATAATTACCGAGGTGCCATTGGGGGTTTTGGGGAAATAGGGAACCAACTGTGGATTCAAAATGTTTTTAACGGTTCTATCCTCATCGCAAGGAGCAGTTGGAGTGCGAATGGTGAACGATTCCGAAATGGTTAAATTCTCAGAACCGGGAGCACTACCTGGCCAAATATTAAATGGTTCTGTAAAAGCTGTAACTCCAGCAGTTGCAAACTGTCCGTAACTTCTTGTGGAAATTAAAAACAAACCTACTAACCCAATTAATAAAACAATTCGCTTAGTTTTTAATTTGGAACTATTGATCGTATAAAATCTAAAAATACGTTGTAAGGAGCTTACCATTTGCAATATATGTTTATTCATAACTTTAATGTTTTAATAAGTTTCTCAAAAACAAACAATCCAAATACACATTAGTTTAAATTTAAAACGAGAAAAAAATAAAATAGTTGCATTCGACATACAAAACCATCTATTCGTCAAAATAAAGAAACCATTTATAATAAGCAAGTATTTTAAAAATTTAGACAATAAACTAATCGAAACTTAAAAATTTTTTAACACAAAAAAGTCCGATACTCTTACGAATATCGGACTTTTGAAGGTCGGCGGCGTCCTACTCTCCCACTAAATCGCAGTACCATCGGCGCTGACAGGCTTAACTTCTCTGTTCGGAATGGGAAGAGGTGGAACCC
>JBBQUP010000047.1:0-27179 GCA_038212305.1 Bacteroidales bacterium | reverse complement strand
GTTTTTAGGATACATGCGAATTCCGAATTTAAATATTCCTGGTAGTTTTAATTGATGTCGCATATTAAAGTAAGCTTTAGTCCCATCGGTTCTAATTTGCTCAAACTCCTTAATTCCAATAATCTTATTTCTAACATCATCACTTCCATCAGTAAATACCATTTCAAGACCAACTTCTGTTCCAATAAGTTTCTTCAAGTCGAGTGTTACATTTACTTCGTAATGATCGCCAATTCCCAATTCGTTTTTCCAAATATCGGGCATGTCAATATCTGTCACTTCAATATCATTCCATCCCGACAACACCTTTCTCTTCCATGCAGCAATTTCGCAAGCTTGAGCGTAATCGTTTTCACGAACTGATTTGAATCGCTTGTATAGCTTATTGTAAAATCGAGCTAAATAATCGTCCAACATTCGTTTAGTCGTGAATTCTGGTGCTATTTGCGCTATCGAATTTTTAATATAGCTAACCCAACCAGTAGGAATATTGTTAACTGACTTTTTGTAAAACAGCGGAATAATCTCATTTTCGAGCATACTGTAAATAGTTGCAGCATCTAATTCGTCTTGAAATTGTGTGTTCGAATAGGTTTGTTTATCGGTTAATGCCCAACCGGCTCCTTCTTTATAGCCCTCATACCACCACCCATCTAAAACACTAAAATTAAGAACACCGTTTAGCTCTGCTTTTTCGCCACTGGTACCCGATGCTTCGAGCGGACGAGTGGGCGTATTCAGCCATACATCTACCCCACTCACTAATCGTTTAGCTAATTCCATGTCGTAATTTTCAAGAAAAATTACTTTCCCCAAAAACTCAGGTTTTTTCGACACTTCAAGAATGTTTCGAATTAGACCTTGGCCTGCCCCATCAGCTGGGTGAGCTTTTCCTGCAAATATAAATTGAACTGGGCAATCGGGGTTATTCACTATTCTAGAAAGTCGATCTAAATCGGTAAATAACAAATGTGCTCGTTTATAGGTAGCAAAGCGGCGGGCAAATCCAAATGTTAATGCATTTTCGTCCATTGATTCCAACACATCAAGTATTTGCGATGGATCTTCATGTCGATTCATCATGTTCTTTTCGATTCGCAACTTGATGTAATCGATTAGTTTTTTACGAAGCATGGTTCGAATACTCCATATTTTTTCATCCGGCACATTATGTATTTGTACCCAATATTTTTTATTGGACATGTCGGATAAAAAACCCTTATCGAACTCTTGCTCATATAGTTTTTGCCATTCTTTCGATGTCCATGTACCATAATGCACTCCATTTGTTACATAACCAATAGGAACCTCCTCTGCAAAATAACCTTTCCATATATCCTTGAACATATCTTTGCTCACTTCGCCATGCAGCCAGCTTACCCCATTAATCTCTTGTGACGTTTTAGCAGCCAATACGCTCATTGAAAATTTCTCGTGAGTATTACCAATTGTTTCACGACCTAAATTCATAAACTCATCCCACGAGATATTTAATTTCTCAGGAATATGTCTCAAGTAAACACGAAACAAATCTTCCTCAAACATATCATGTCCGGCAGGAACAGGCGTATGTGTTGTAAACAACGATGAAGCTCGAACAATTTCCATTGACTCTGCAAAGCTAAACTTGCGATCGGTTAAATTAACTAACCTTTGAACATTGTTCAAAGCAGCATGTCCTTCATTACAATGATAAATATCGCAGTTTAAATTTAATGCATTAAGCAATCGAACACCTCCTAATCCCAAAACCATTTCTTGCTTTAAGCGATTTTCCCAATCGCCTCCATAGAGCTTATAGGTTATTTCACGGTCGTTCTGAGAATTTTGTGGAATATCTGTATCAAACAAATAAAGTGGTATTCGCCCAACACTAGCTTTCATAACCCTTGCATGAACTATGCGTCCTGGCATATCAATTTGAATTATAATAGGGTCTCCAGTTGAATTCCTAACCTCTTCTAATGGAAGACTTGAAAACTCTTGAGCATCATAATTCGCCAACTGATCACCACTTAAGCTTAATGCTTGACGGAAATAGCCATATCTATAAAGCAATCCTACTGCAACCATATTAACGCAACAGTCACTTGCCTCTTTTAAATAATCACCAGCCAAAATCCCTAAACCCCCCGAATAAATTTTCAATGTAGAATGTATTCCATACTCCATACTGAAATAGGCAATAGATTGTTCCGTTGAAAACGGCTTAGCTAAATAAGCTTTGAATGTATCATAAACTCCATTTAACTTGGCAGCATAATCATTGTTATTCGCTAACTCTTCTAGCCGGTCAAAAGATACTTTATCTAATAACATGATGGGATTACGATCTGTAGATTCCCATAACACAGGATCAATTTCATCAAACAGCTCTGCCGCGGTGTAATTCCATGTCCACCATAAATTACGCGAAAGTTCATGCAGAGATTTTATTTTATCGGGTAAGCTAGACTTAACAACAATGCGTTTCCAAACGGGAAAACTGCTTACTTCAGGTTTAATTTTAATTCGAACCTCTGATTGAACGACCGTTAATGAATCCTTACGGCTTATGACTTCTTTTAATGCAATATCATAGGCTTTATAGTAATACTTAATTAAGGTTTCCCATTCAACTGTTGAAGAAATGTATTGAGCTTTGGCTCGAATAATCTTCACTTCATCGTCATTTCTACCACAAAAATGCTTAATAACTCGTGCAATTTCACTTGCAGTTTCAAAACTATTGGAATCATTACGAGTTAAAATTTCGATACCATCATCTATACCTTTAGAAAACTGTTTGGCATAAATTCCAAATCCAGCTAAATCGGTGGTTATCGTAGGAATACTAAAAGCTAAACTTTCAACAGGTGTATATCCCCATGGTTCGTAATACGATGGGAATACAGTTAAATCCATTCCTATCAATACATCGTAATATTGCATATTAAATATACCATCAGAACCATTCAGGTAGGAAGGGACAAATATTAATTTAACATTATCGTTTTGGTTATTGCTTAAATGTATATCCTGAATCTTGTTCAAGATTGGATCATATCCTAGATCATTTAGCCCATGAGTTAAAAATGGATTATCAAGTATTGTTTGAGAAGATGGATTTGCCAATTTATCCATTAAGTCTTTTCGAGGACCATATGTATTAGCCGGAATTAGAACAAAAGCAACTATTACATGGCAACCATTTGATGACTTTTCGTTTAAATATTTTAGGGCATCCATAAATACATCGATCCCTTTATTTTTAAACTCATATCGCCCGCTATTGGCAATAAATAAGGAGTTTTCAGGAATTTCGTATCCCAACAAAGCCTCAGCAACACTTTTAAGTTTCGTGCGAGCTTCTTTCCTTTTTTGGATGAATTTAGCATTCTTAGGCACAAAATCTTCTTCAAATCCGTTGGGTGTAACCACATCCACTTCACGACCAAAAAACTGATGACATTCTTTAGCTGTAATGTCAGATACAGTTGCAAAACAGTCGACTTTTTGAGCTGTAATTTTTTCGATACTATGCTTCGAAATCACATTTAACTCTCGCGCTTTTGCATCACCATCATACTCAAGCAAATGATCATACAAATCGTGTCCGTTACCGGAGATTGATCGACCAACCGTAGTGGCATGTGTTGTAAAAACAGTTGCTACTTGCGGTAAATTGGATTTCAAATATAGTGCTCCACTACCAGTCATCCACTCATGAAAATGAGCAATAACTTTGGTATTTATGTTTAAATAAAATTTATAAAAACTCTCGACGACATTCCCTGTGGCGTGACCAAAAAGAACAGCTTCTACATAATCCCATTCTCCTGATAAACTATCGACTTTAAAAAGCTCCCAGTATTTGGATAAAATGGCATCTTTTTGCTGCACCATGGGGCTGAAATCAATAAGTAAAACAATAGGTTTACTTATTATATTCCATCGTCCAGTTCTCACATTTAAACCTTCGTTCCGAAGAATAATTTTCCAATCGTTAAACAACGAATCATCTTCAATAAACTCTGGATTTTTTTCTGGCCCCCTCCAAATATCAGGACCAATAAAAATGAGATTATCATGCAATTCCTGCTTTAATGTTGAAGCTTTTGTGGCTAATACAGTATGAATACCGCCCATTTTATTACAAACCTCCCAACTTGCCTCAAACACGTAATCAGGCTTTAAATAACTGTCTATCATATTTTAAAAAATTAAATATTCCACATCAATAACCTAAATCTATTGTCTAAATATTAGAATCAGTTTAAATTTTATAGAAGTATCGATTTTTAGATTATAGAAAGATAGAGAAGATAAAAATGATGAAAATTGAATGTTACTCATCTGGAAATATCTTAAACAGCTTATCTATCGGTCTAATATCTATAATTATTCCTATCTCTGGAACTATTTAAATAAAATTTAAATAGTTCCTTAAATTGATTCCTTTTTTCTAGATGTTGTTCTACGACTTCTTAATTTTCGCAATTCGTTTTCAAGCTTTAATATTTTATCATCCTTTTGATCTATTAATGACGATAAATTTGCTAATTCCACTTCGGTATTATTCTCAGGCACCGATGCATTTAATCGCAATGAAAAATCGCTTAAAATATTCATATAATTAATAAATGCCTCATATGGCGACGAATATGGATTGACAAATGCTCTGTTTCCATCAGAGAAGTATTTAGTACTCATGTAGTAAAAATGGTTACTCACTTGCAAATATCGCCAATCTTTTTGCAGTCTATTATCTTCGCATTTATTAATTTTTGGTAATAATGCATACAACTTAGTATATGCCTCAGTTTGCATTTCGTTACCAAGCCACGGAGTTAAATCTCGTTCCTCATCGGCTTGACTAATAGGATTTGGAACATGTATGGCTGAAACTGGTTGTAAAACAGTGGCTATTTCAGAAGGGGTGGCAAATGTATAGTTTTTTGACTTAATAAGTTTTTTAAATAATGCATCCACAAATTCAAAAATACCAGATGATTTGGATTGGTATCCACCTATTGCATCATAGTTTAAAAATAAATTGACGACCTCATCTCGAGGATCAATACGATCGAGCCACGACAAATATTTTTCGGAAGTCAATGGCCATTCACCCCAACTTTTATTTCCAAAACGCAAACCAATATCATCAGACAACTGAAAATTACGCAATAAAACTTTAAGCCTTGGATTAGCTGGATTACAATATAAATAGTTTGGACTCTTCCAACCTAGCACATGTTTAGCACCTTCTGTCAGCATAACTTTAAATCCTAACGAAGAAATAATTTCACCAATTTGATCAGAATAAATCATTTCGGTATTGTGAAAGGCCGTTGGTTTAACTCCAAACAATGATTCAATGGCATTTGAATGACGAAGAACCTGACTTTTAAATTCTTCTGGATTATTTAATGAAACCAATGAATGAGTATACGTTTCAGCTAAAAACTCAACCTGACCAGTATCTGCCAATTGTTTAAAACTATCAATCACTTCAGGAGCGTACAATTGAAATTGATCTAAAGCAATTCCTGATATTGAAAAAGCGATCTTTAATTTGCTTTTAGACTGTTCAATTAACTTAAGAAGTAACTCATTGGCTGGCAAATAAGAACGATCAGCTATTTTTCGTAATTCCGATTCATTGGTATAATCATCATAATAATAATGATCGTTTCCGATATCAAAAAAACGATAACGTCTAAAGCGCAATGGTTGGTGAATTTGAAAACAGATACATATATTTTTCATAGTCAATTGTTTGATAGATCAGATTTATACACTTAATATCTAAATGTTTTAAGAGAGGGTTTTTTATTGCTCTCCACAAACAGAATCATAAATATCTTTTACTCTTCGTGCTGAGTGTTCCCATTGCAAATTATCGACTTCGATTTTGCCATGTTTTTTAAACATTTTCGAAAGTGCTGAATAATTTAATACGCCATAAATAGCATCAGCCATAGCATCTACATCCCAAAAATTGCTCTTTATGGCATAGGTTAATATTTCGGCCACACCTGATTGATGCGAAATAAGCACTGGCACATTGCTTTGCATGGCTTCAAGGGGTGATATGCCAAATGGTTCAGAAACCGATGGCATTACATATAAATCACTTATTGCTAGCATTCTAAACACATCATCACCCTTTAAAAATCCTGTGAAATGAAATTTATCAGTCATTTTAAGTTCAGCTGCACGTCGAATCATTTTCTCCATCATATCGCCACTCCCTGCCATTACAAATCGAACATTGTCCATTTTTTGCAATACCTTATGCGCCGCTTCAATGAAAAACTCAGGTCCTTTTTGCATGGTAATTCGACCTAAAAAAGTAACAATCTTCTCGTTTACACCTTTTTTAATTCCCAATACCTCATTGTCTTTTAAAGGATCAACGGCATTGTAAACGGTCACTACTTTATCTTCAGGAATGCCATATTTTTCAATAACAATGTTTCGAGTTAAGTTACTAACAGTTATCACTTTATCAGCAGCTTCCATCCCCCGTTTTTCAATTTCATAAACGGTAGGATTAACATTACCTCCACTTCTATCGAAATCTGTAGCATGAACATGTACAACCAATGGCTTTCCAGAAGCTTCTTTCGCAGCAATCCCTGCCGGATATGCTAACCAATCGTGAGCATGAATGACATCAAAACTATTTTCTTGAGCAATAATATTGGCGACTAAAGCATAATTTACAATCTCAGTCATTAATCCGGTACCATATTTCCCCGAAAAATCGATCTTCCCTTCGTGATTAATAAACGTATCCCCTCTAATTCCAGCGACTTCAAATGAGGTTAAATTATAATACTCTTCAGGATCAACGTAGGGAACCATATTTGATCCTACCTCAATGAACTCAACTTGCTTTTTGAAATTTATATAATTGATTTTCTTTTGTGATACATAAACTTGATTTGCACCAATGAGTCGCATTGATTGTTGATCTTCATCGCCATAGGCCTTAGGCACAACAAACAATACCTCTAAATCAGAAATATGCGACATCCCTTTGGTTAGTCCATAACAGGCAGTTCCTAATCCTCCGCTAATATGTGGTGGAAATTCCCACCCAAACATTAAGACCTTCATAGCTTCGTTAAGTTTTCGGTTAAATAAATAGTTTTTATAATGGCACCAACGTTCATTGCCATAGAAACAGCGCCTTTGCCAGTGTGAGGAGGAGTTCCGGTATAGAATTCAGGGATAGTACCTAAGCAATGATCACTCATTTCTTCCTCGAATCCTTCCATAATTCGTTTAATAAATGAGACTCCTCCTTGTTTATGCAACCGGAGATAACTCTCGGCAAAAAAACCAAACAACCAAGGCCAAACACATCCTTGATGCAATGCGTTGTCTCTTGAGTACGGTTTTGGTTCAATCATTCCTTTATAATTTGGATCTTGAGGAGAGAGTGATCTCAACCCTTTTGGTGTTAGCAGCTCTTTTTTAATTATATCAACCACCATTTTTTGTTGCTCGGTTTCAAGAGGTGAATATTTTAAAGCAACTGCAAAAACCTGATTGGGTCGAATTGAGCTATCTTTAATTTGATGATCAACAAAATCGTACAAATAATCTCCTTTTTCGTACCAAAACTCTTGCATAAATGAGCTCTTAACGCTTTCAGCAAATGGCTCCCACTCTTTTATAAATGATTTCTTTTTTGCCGCCCGAGCCAACTCTAATCCAAACTGGATGGCATTGTACCAAAGAGCATTTAACTCTACTGTCATTCCATATCGTGGAGTAACAGGTTTTCCATTCACCACAGCATCCATCCAGGTTAGAGGCACACCTGATTCTTTTACATAAAGCAATCCGTTTTCGAGACATTGTACACCATTAATTCGCTGATGTTTATAAGCGTTAAGGATCTCAAACAATAACTCCTGATTTTCTTGTAAAACCTTATTTTCATTACAACCACAAATAAACTCTTGAAGCGTGTAAAAAAGCCATAATGGAACATCAATATTACTACTTTCTAATGATTGGTTTTGATTTGTTTCGGAAAGCCAAATAGCCTTAATCCGAGTAATAGTGCTTTGTAAAATATCAGTATATTCGGACAAGTCATCTTGATACAAACTTAAACCTGGTAGTGATATTAATGTATCACGAAGCCGAGGTCCATACCAGTGATAGCCTGCAACTAACTCCGAAACTGATTTGTTTTTTACAATAAACTGCTGAGCTGAATTAAGCAAATTATTCAATAATGTATCCCGAGGAATGCGTTTAGATGTTTCACGAGTAAATTTTGCTTTTAATCCAGGTGCTTTTATTTCGGAGGTAGAGGCCGAAAAAATAATACTCTCACCTTTTGCAATTGGAACTTCGAAATAGCCTGGAACATAAAGATCTTCGCTAAAATCATAACCACGATCCTGTTCTTTTATGTATTCAATACCCTTATACCAATCAGGTATGGGAACAAATTCATTTTCCTTACTCAATTGCATATTTAAAGTTGGCAACGAATCGTACATTTTTAACTTAATGCCATTATTAACAGAATAAAAACGCGTATCAGCTTCCAAGTTTTGATGTGTCAATTCATGAACGCTTCGAAATGCCAAATAAGGTTTAAACCTCAATGTAGTTGGTGAATTAGCTTCCTCCAATGTATATCGAAGCATCACTTGTTCTTCCCTTTCCGACAATAGTAACTCAACCGATAAAACAACTTCACCCACTCGATAAGTTAATCGAGGAATCCCATCTGATTCAAAATCTCTAATGTATTTGTGCCCTTTGGGTTCATAGTGATTATCTTGATATTTATGAATCCCCAAATTAAAAATTTTCTCATGTTGAATAACTGAAACATCAACGTTAGAAAGCAATACATACCTTTCTAAATTGAACTCAGGAATTGGACAAACTAATAATCCATGATATTTTCGAGTGTTACATCCAATTATCGTTGTACTTGAATAGGATCCAGCCCGATTGGTTCGAAGGATCTCACGAAACAAGCTATATTCCAAGTTCAAAAGCTTGGATTTATCGATTTTTATATACACCATAATGATTAAGGATTCTGGGTTGAATTACTTCAATTAAGATAATATTTTATTTTCAAATACTCAAGTATAAAAAGCTCCAAAAATGGACTTTTATCGTATCGCAATTAACCCTCTATAAATTAACACTATAATTCACTAATAAGAAATTGCTATAGAGTTATATTAAGTTAATAATTCTTAACACATCATAATGGAGATCGAAGTCAAAAAAAGATGATGACTTGATTTGACAATTTAAGTAACTGTTTAAATTAAAATGAATTCAGAGATCGGAAGAATAATGGATATTAGACAGCTAGATAAGATTGTTTTAGATAATTCCAGATGATGAACATTCTATTTTCATCATATTATCTTCTTAACTTCTAAAAATCTAGACATCTATAAATTTAAACAGCTTGTAATCCATGTAAAATAAAGAATCGGACATCGGAAATAGGATATTTTGTATTAGCTTGAATGACTTTTTCATTTCGAATTTGAACTATTTGGTCAATGAACTTATCATTCCTTTAAATATAAAACCATGCAGAGGATATACCAAAAACCAATACATTCGTCCAAATAATCCCTTGGGGCGAAAAGTGGCAGTTTGATAAAGCGTGTCTTCAACAATCCGAAATTCGAGCCAAGCCTCACCTGGCAATTTCATCTCGGCATATAACAAAAGCCGTTTTTCGATCTTATTGGCATAAATAACTCGCCAAAAATCAATTGCATCTCCCGCCTCCAACTCTTCAGCATTGGTTCTTCCTCTTCTTAACCCAACGCCTCCCATTAGTTTATCAATAAACCCTCTTATATGCCAAAGCCAATTGCCATAATACCATCCGGTTTTGCCGCCAATGGCCCATATTCGCTTAACACTTTCACTGACATTTGAGGTTTCTCGTTGCCTTTTATCGATAAAACACCCATACGTTGGCACTTCAATAAAATCCGATATATTAAAATCTAATCTTCCACTAACCAATGAATCTTTCCAACTCGACACAATTTGATTGCTATCTATTTTAGCAAATGCTTTTTTTAATGAATTTTCGTATGAAATTGGTTCAATATTTAATAATTCGTTGATAGTTGTATTTCGGCAAACCACTTCGATTCGCATACTATCAACTAATGCCATTGCTAACTTGTATGACGTTGAAGTAACAAAATACAACCAATAGGATGATAGCCGTGGTGTTAAAACCGGAACAATATAAATATGTCGTTTTAGCTTTCGAATCTTTGCATAACCTTGCAACATTTCTTGATAAGTTAAAACATCAGAGCCTCCGATATCGAAATTCTGACCATAAGTAATTGGATTGCAAAGAGATTTGGTTAAAAACTCAATAACATCGGAAATACCAATTGGCTGACATTTAGTTTTCAACCACTTTGGAGCGACCATCACCGGAAGTTTCTCAACCAAATCGCGAATTATTTCAAAAGATGCACTCCCTGATCCAATAATAATTCCAGCTCGTAAGGCTGTAAAATGGTAAGTGCCCTTCGCAAGTTCATCTTCAACAACCTTTCGTGAACTCAAATGCTTTGATAAAGAATCGTCGTTGACTATTCCACTTAAATAAATTACATGGTAAGCATTCGTAGTTTCAATGGCATCTTTAAAATTAATTGCCGACTGATGTTCGAGCTGTTCGTAATTTTCAGCTATCGACATTGAATGCATTAAATAATAAGCGGCATCAATGTCTTTAGGTATTTTAGTAAGTGTTTCTCTTTTTAAAAAATCAACCTGAATCACGTCAATTCTATCTTTAATCGATTGTGGAGGTGAAAATCGATTAACATCTCGCACACAACAAACCACAAAATGTCCTTGATTAACCAATATTGGCAAAATTCTTTTCCCAACATAACCATTCGCACCCGTTAAAAGAACTCTCATTTGTTTAAGGATTACGATTAAAAATTAGTATTCAGATTCAAGTATCAAGAAAACAGATAAATATAAAGATAAAACCATGAATACTAAAATCTAAAATATTGATAATCATATCTTCATATTAATATCTTGATACTAAAAGAACAATTCGAAATTTAAGGTTTTTCCTCATCAAAATCAACAAATGGATAGATCTTAGCAAATCGTTGTTGTTCGTTTTTAATTTTGGCAATGTGCAACTGATGGGTGGCACTTTCAAGATGAAGTACACGATGACTAACCAGACGATGAAAATTCAGCATCTCCTTTTCGAATTGAAAAGCATCCTTGCTAAACATAAAATTTTTTAAATGTTCCCAAACATAATCAATCGCCAGCGAATTAGGATGAACCATGTCGGAGTTGTAAAATCGGTAATCGCGCAAATCGTCTAAAACCAACTCGAAGGCAGGAAAGTAGAAAGCCTGCTCAAAATCTTGAGTCAATCGCTCAATAGCAAGTAACAACGTTGCTTTACTGAGCTGATTTTCATGTGCTCCATCCTTTAAATGGCGAACGGGACTAACCGTGAAAGCGATTTTCAGGTTTGAGTTAATCTCGAGAAGCTGCTTGATTAATAAAGTATATTCGGCAACAATATCCTCGATGGATAATCGATAATGTTTAAAATCGGATGATGGAAACTTATGGCAATTGGCTACCACCATGTCCTTTTCGATATGCTCATAAACATAGGCTGTACCAAATGTTATAAATAAATAATCTGTATTTCTTAAACGATCATGAGCTGAAATTAGTGAGGAATTAACAGCTTCTAACATTTCGGTTTTATTGGGCGATGAAAACCTCCCATGATGATGAAAACTATGATACAAACCATTGTGAAAATCCAAATCAGTGTCAACAAACTCAATTCGATTAACAATTCGATCTAAACTATTGGCGATAGATTTGGGATTAAATAAAATCCCCATGGGGTTAATGCCAATATTAAACCTTGCATCTGAAAAATATTGACCGATGTATTCCGAAAAACAAGAGCCCGTTAGAAACAGCATCGAATTAGGCTTTATGAGCCAATTACTTTGGGGAATTTTAATGTCGGTTCGGAATGTTTTCATGCCAATGAATTTTGAGCACAATTTACTAAAACAATGGGGTTATTTGTGATATCGATAAACTGATTTTACGACTTGAGTTTGAGCTCGTTATTGCAAGAATTCAACAAAAAATCGATATTGCGACGTAATCCGGAGAACTTAGCGCGCTTAACTGCCGACTGCTTAAATGTTTTTTGATACAAAGCTTCATCCATATTCTGCCATTGCTCCAATGATAACTTAAGCAACAATGAATTGGGTTTAAAATCTGGCTCACTGTTTGGACTTGATTTTCGATTCCAGGGACACACATCCTGACAAATATCGCATCCAAAAACGCGATTTTGAACTTTGTCTTTAAACTCATTAGGTATAGAATCCTTATTTTCGATAGTCAGATAGGAGATACATCGATTCGAATCAATCACTCCATCGCCAACAATGGCTTTTGTTGGGCAGGCATCCACACATTTGGTGCATCCACCACATAAATTATTAATGGGTGAGGATTCTGCAATTAGTTCGGTAGAAATAATCAACTCTCCAATAAAAAAGAACGATCCCAGCTTTGGATTTATCAGCATCGAGTTACGCCCCATCCACCCCAGACCAGCATTGCGCGCCCAAGCTCGCTCTAAAACAGGTGCTGAATCAACAAAAACGCGTCCCTCGACTAACGGATCGACTGAGGATTTGATGAACTCAAATAATTTGTTGAGCTTATCCTTCAAAACCAAATGATAATCCTTACCATAAGCATATTTTGAAATGATTGGCGCGCTCTCATCTAAATTTTTATCAGCAGAATAATAATTAAATAGAACTGAAACTACCGTTTTTGAACTCTCAACCAAAATGGCAGGATCAATGCGCTTTTCGAAATAATTTTCCATGTACCTCATCTCAGCCTGATGACCGCTTTTCAGCCAATGGGTGAGTTGCTCGCCATCGGCATCCAATTTAAAAATTTGCGAAAATCCAACTGCCGAAAATCCAAGCTCAAGCCCTTTTTGGGTTATTTGAGAACATGCTTCGGAAGAGTTGATTTTCATGGAGAATTAGTTTTAAAAATTAAAAAATGATTTCTATAAACATATTGCGCACAAGCAAAACTATACTTAATAATTGAATATTTCCTTTCAAAGGTGTTATATTTGAATTGTTGTATAAAGTGATGTAATTATGGATATTCAAGCTTGAAAATTGTTATTAATTGAAGAATTCATTCGGATTTCTGACGAGAGCATTATTGACAAACTTGAATCATTGATTCGATGTGAAAAAAAGCTTATGCTGAGAAAGAATTTAAACCGATGTCCTTAAAAAGCTTTCATGATATGACAGATAAGTCTGTTGATGATTTTGAAAATGGACGTGTTATATGCATGAAGATTTGAAAAAAAGAGTAAAGGCATGGAAATGACGATTAAATATTATAACAACACCCTTTATTTACAACGAAACAAAGGGTGTTGTTATTATTTTTTAATTGACTTACAAAAATCCTAGTTCAAGCAAAGCCTCTTCCGAAAGCATATCTTTAGTCCAAGGCGGGTCGAAGGTTAAATTCAGCTCACACTCGGTAACACCTTCTACTTCTTTTACTTTATCGTAAACCTCTTCAGGCATCGATTCGGCCACAGGACAGTTAGGCGATGTTAGCGTCATTACAACTCGTGCCTTGCCATTTTCGTCAACTGCCACTTCGTAAATAAGCCCTAAATCGTATATATTCACAGGAATTTCAGGATCGAAAATGGTTTTTAACACATCCACAATCAGCTGCTCTGTTTTTAAAAATTCTGATGCCATATTTTTAATTTCAATATTAAATAAACAAAAATCGTTCGTTAATTTTTTGTTTTACACTAATAATCAACCGATTAATATTTCAATTTCAAGATTGTTAAGCATTTGATATGTTGCGCCTTGCGAATAAGTCTCATTTCTATTATCTAAAATCTAACGATCTATTAAATAAAGAACAATATCAAACCAAAATGGTTTATTTTATTGTTGTTTGAAGTGCAATGGCATATAATTTCATCTGTTTAACCATAGATACCAAGCCATTAGAACGTGTGGGCGATAAGTGTTCTTTCAGACCGATTTGTTCAATAAAATAAGGCTCGCTATCGATAATGCTTTGTGGCGTATGCCCCGACCATACCCTAACTAACAAGGCCACAATTCCTTTTACGATAATGGCATCGCTAT
Source organism: Bacteroidales bacterium (assembly GCA_038212305.1). GTDB lineage: Bacteria > Bacteroidota > Bacteroidia > Bacteroidales > Marinilabiliaceae > JBBQUP01. The sequence continues at coordinate 12,918 of JBBQUP010000047.1, read as the reverse complement.
CGGCAGTGTAAATTATTTTCCCATCTTTTAACTCGGCATTTAACCACACGCGCGATTGGCATCCTTCGATAATGTGCTGCGGTGTACGATTAACCTCATCAAAATCATCTAAATCATTGCCTAATTCAATTAGATAAGAGTATTTGTCCATCCAATCGTCAAAGCCGGCAAATTCTGCAACAACTTCGTCCTGTATTTGATTTATTTCCATAAATTAAGGTCTAAGACCTATTTATTGTTTTTGTTTCTACTGTTAATGAATCTATTAGCGAGGATTAACACGACATTATTCCCTATGAAGTACTAACAATTCAATAAGGCGACAAAGATTTAAAAATTATTGAGGTTAGGCAAACATTTGCTTCACTTTTATGATGCCATCTTTTAATCGATCAATTTCTTCGAAGGTATTGTAAAATGCGAACGATGCTCTAACTGTACCAGGAATATCGAAACGTGTCATGAGCGGCTGTGCGCAATGATGTCCTGTACGAACTGCTAATCCAAATTTATCGAGCATCATGCCCATATCGTAGGGATGAATATTACCAACCAAAAACGAAAAAACACCAGCTTTTTCAGGTGCTGTTCCTATAGGGCGCATACCGGGAATTGACATCAAGGTTTCGGTGGCATAATTCAATAACTCGGTTTCATATTTTGCAATTACATCTAACCCAATGGAATTCACATAATCAATTGCCGCAGCCAAGGCAATGGTTCCAGCAAAATTGGGAGTACCCGCTTCGAACTTATAAGGAAGCTCGTTAAATGTGGTTTTCTCAAAGCTAACAGTTTGAATCATCTCGCCACCTCCTTGATACGGAAACATTTGATTTAACCACTTTTCTTTGCCATACAAAACACCAATTCCGGTGGGCGCATATATTTTGTGACCCGAAAAAGCGTAAAAGTCAACATCCAATGCTTGAACATCAACAGGGATATGCTGTATCGACTGTGCTCCATCGAGCATAATTGGCACATTGTGTTGATGAGCGATATTGATTAACTCAACAATGGGATTTACGGTTCCCAAGGCATTGCTCACATGAGCCACCGACACCATTTTGGTTTTTGCATTGAAGAGTTTCTTGTATTCATCCATGCGCAATTCCCCCGAATCGGTAATGGGTATAACGCGCAATTTAATTTTGCGAGTCATTTCGAGCATTTGCCACGGTACAATATTGGAGTGATGCTCCATTTGCGAAACAATTATCTCATCGCCCTCAGACAAAAAAGTTTGACCAAACGATTGAGCCACCAAATTAATTGACTCAGTAGTACCTCGTGTAAAGATTACTTCGTAATCGTTAGATGCTTTAATAAATGCTGCCACCGTTTTGCGCGCATCTTCGTAAGCTTGAGTACATTTATTACTCAAATAATGAACACCTCGGTGAATATTCGAATTGATAGTTTTATACACATTACTCTCAGCATCAATAACTTGAATAGGCTTTTGAGTGGTAGCCGCATTGTCGAAATAAGCCAGTGGCTTTTTATATATCTCCTGATGAAGGATTGGAAAATCGTTACGAATTTTAAGGACATCAAATCCCATAAGGCCTTTTAATTATTATAAACATGAAACTTTGGTGCCCATATTGCCACAAACCACGCACGATTCGCATTTATCGAGTTCGCCACGAAAACGTTTCTCGACCAATCCTTTAATTTGTTCTTTCAAAGGTTCAACGCGAATTCTCTCAACTACCTCGTAAGTAAAAGCATACATCAATAAAATGCGAGCTTCCTCTACGCCCAAACCTCTGGAGCGTAAGTAAAACATGGCATTCTGATCGAGCTGACCAATGGTTGCTCCATGCGAACACTTCACATCATCGGCATAAATTTCGAGTTGTGGTTTGGTATTTATTTTGGCATTGTTGGTTAACAACAAATTGTTGTTCGATTGAAAGGCATTCGTTTTCTGAGCATCAGGTCGAACCATAATTTTTCCGGTAAAAACGCCTGTCGAAAAATCGTCCATCACGCCTTTAAAAAGCTCATTGCTGTAACAATTGGGTTTTGAATGATCGATAAAAGTAAAATTATCGACGTGCTGATTTTTATCGGCCAAAAACAAACCGTTCAAATGAGTTTCGCAATGCTCGTCATCCATCGAAACATAAATGTTATTTCGAGCCATTCCGGCATGTAACGTCAGCATGTTAGTCATTACATTGCTGTGCTTGCGCTGACGGATATAAGTACCAGCCACTTGCGTTGTGAGGTTATGTTGACTTTGAAGATTGTATATATCAAAAACGCTATTCTCACCAACAAAAACCTCCGACACACTGTTAATCAAAAACTTATAGGGAGCTAACGTATGATCACAAACCATTACTTTAGCCTGAGCATTGTCTTCGATGATAATTAAATTTCGCTGATTAACAGCCAAATCGCTTTCACTGGTAATGATGTTAACCACCTGAATAGGTTCTTCAACCACCACACCTTTAGGCACATAAATGGCAAAACCATCTTGCGCAAAGGCTGTATTTAATGCAACCATCCCTTCTTTATCTTTGGGAGCTGCTTCGTTATAATATTGATCAACTAAATGAGGAAATTTAATTGCAAACTCCTTAAAACCGCCAATAAAAACGGACTTAGGAAGATTCTCCAACGCTTTGGCTTGCGAATACCATCCGTTAACACAATATACCTGACTGGTTGATAACTCCGGCACTTCGCATTGAAACTCCGCCAACAGCCCATTTGCATCTTTGGGATTGCTCAAAACTCGGTTATACTCACCTGAGAAACTAGGCTGAAGATTGGTGTATTTGTAATCCTCAACCCTACTATTGGGAACGCCTAATTCTTGAAAAACCTCAATGGCTTTGGCGCGTGCCTGATTCACCTTGGTATGACTTTCCTTATCAATCAACTTTTTATTGAGCTGAAAAACTGAAATCAATGAATAGGTTAATGTATTTACTTGCCCTGTTAATTGCATAAGAGCTAATGTTTTAATAAGTTATCTAGTTGGTTAAAACGAGATTAAATAATGGTGCATTTGGGGACGATCAATAAAAAACGCTTAGTCTTCAAACTCTTGTTTTATCCAATCGTAACCGCGCTCCTCTAACTCGAGCGCCAATTCTTTCCCAGCCGATTTCACAATTCGTCCTTTGTACAAAACATGCACAAAATCGGGAACAATGTAATCCAACAAACGTTGGTAATGCGTAATAACAATGGTTGATGATGTTGGAGATTTTAGTTTATTCACGCCATTTGCCACAATGCGAAGCGCATCAATATCAAGTCCCGAATCGGTTTCATCTAAGATGGCCAATTTAGGCTCAAGCATAGCCATTTGAAAAATCTCGTTTTTCTTTTTCTCGCCACCCGAAAAACCTTCGTTCACCGAGCGATTGGTAAGATTCGAATCAATTTCAACCAACTGCTTTTTATCACGCATTAGCTTTAAAAAGTCACTGGCACTAATTGGCGGCATTCCTTTGTATTTGCGATGTTCGTTCAAGGCGGTACGCATAAAATTAACCATGCTCACACCTGGAATCTCAATCGGATACTGGAAGCTCAAAAACAGGCCTTCGCGACTACGATTCTCTGGCGACATCTCTAACAAATTTTTACCTAAAAAAGAGACCGAACCTTCTGACACTTCAAAAGTCTCATTGCCAGCCAAAACGGAGGCTAAAGTACTTTTCCCTGAACCATTTGGCCCCATAACAGCATGTACTTCACCTGGCTTAACAACCAAATTTATACCACGCAAAATCTCTTTATTGTCGATTTTTGCATGAAGGTTTTTAATCTCTAACATATATTAATAACTATTGTCTGTTTATAAATCCTATTGTTCTTTTAATCTTTCTATCTTCCCCTCTTCCTATCTCCTCTTACCCCACACTACCTTCCAAACTAATTTGGAGCAGTTTCTGAGCTTCAACGGCAAATTCCATCGGCAATTGATTTAGCACCTCTTTAACGTAACCGTTCACAATTAATCCGACCGCATCTTCGGTTGAAATACCTCGTTGGTTGCAGTAAAATATTTGATCTTCGCCAATTTTACTGGTAGTCGCTTCGTGCTCAACCACCGCCGAGTTGTTACTTATTTCGAGGTATGGAAATGTGTGCGCACCACATTTATCGCTCAACAACAGCGAATCGCATTGCGAGAAATTTCGCGCATTATCAGCCCGTTTCGACACCTTTACCAATCCGCGATAACTGTTATGACTTTTGCCTGCTGAGACTCCTTTCGATACAATTAAGCTTCGGGTATTTTTACCTAGATGAATCATCTTGGTTCCCGTATCGGCTTGTTGATAATTATTAGTCACGGCCACCGAATAAAACTCACCCACCGAATGGTCGCCCATTAAAATACAACTAGGATATTTCCAAGTAATGGCCGAACCGGTTTCCACCTGTGTCCATGATACTTTTGAGTAATCACCCTTGCAAATGGCGCGTTTGGTTACAAAATTATAAATACCACCTTTCCCATTTTTATCACCAGGATACCAGTTTTGAACGGTAGAATATTTCACCTCAGCGCGTTCGTTAATCACAATCTCAACAATTGCCGCATGTAACTGATTCTCATCGCGCATGGGAGCTGTACAACCCTCTAAATAGCTCACATAGCTATCATCGTCGGCCACAATTAAAGTGCGCTCGAACTGCCCGGTATTAATGGCATTAATCCGAAAATAGGTACTTAACTCCATGGGGCAACGCACGCCTTTGGGAATGTAAACAAACGATCCATCGCTAAACACGGCCGAATTAAGTGCTGCATAATAGTTATCCTGATGTGGAACTACCGAACCTAAATATTTTTTTATCAAATCAGGAAATTCCTTAATCGCATCGCTAATCGAACAAAAAATAATGCCCTTCTCAGCTAAAGTCTCTCTGAATGTGGTTTTCACCGATACACTGTCCATAACCGCATCAACCGCTACTCCGGCAAGTGCCATCTGCTCATTCAACGGAATTCCCAGTTTATTAAAAGTATCAATCAGCTCAGGATCTACCTCGTCGATGCTATCGTATTTTGGCTTAGTACGAGGCGCTGAATAGTATATAATGTCTTGGAAATCGATTTTCGGCATTTTAATATGAGCCCATTCAGGCTGTTTCAGGGTTAACCAGTGACGATAAGCCACAAGACGATATTCGAGCATAAACTCAGGCTCATTTTTTTTGGCAGATATGATACGTACAACCTCTTCGCTCAAACCTTTGGGAATCGAATCACTCTCAATATCAGTAACGAATCCATACTTGTACTCATTGCCTGTCACCTCATTCAATATGGTATTTTGATCTTCAGTCATAAATCAATTTGCTTCAATTGTTTGAATCATAACAACCAACTCACCCAATGGTTTTCAACACGCTTTCTAAAGTTGATTTTACGATTCAACAAAGATATTAAAAATTTAGAATTATTCTAATTAAGGAAATGTCAAAAATGGTTAAAACCTTGCTGTCAGTCACATAAAGAGATGTGGAAATTTTTAATAAATGAAAAGATATCGGAATTTTAGGATCAATCTGCAAAGTAAAATCATAAAAAAGTATCTTTGCAATTAATAACCCAAAAATACTACTTGTGAGAAAAAAAACTTTTCTATTGATCGTTATTGGCTTTTTAATTTTCACGACGAGTAAAACCATGACTGCTCAAAACTCGGACTCAACATTTACATCAAACAACCTTGGCATAGGCATTGGATTGGATTATGGTGGTATTGGCGCCAAACTATCAATTTTACCCGATAAGCATTTAGCTTTATTTGTTGGTATAGGTTATAATACGGTTGACTTAGGATATAGTATTGGTGCATCGGCACGTTTATCTCCAACTAAAAAATTCTGCCCATATGCTAGCTTAATGTATGGATATTCAGGTGCAATTAACATTGAAGGTGCATCACAATACAACAAAGTATTTCATTCACCTATTGTCGGATTTGGTGCTGAGTTTCATTCAAAACGAAAAACAAAAAACTTTTTCAATCTGGAAGTTTTAGTCCCATTCGATAGAAAAGAGATGATCGATTACAGCAATGATTTAACTCAACACCACTCTGTTGCTTTCAAAAGCACACCTTGGCCATTTAACATTTCAATGGCCTATCATTTCGGATTAAAATAATTAAACAATTACATATTATGATACAAGTTAACGAACATTTCGATGGTCAGGTAAAATCATTGGCAACACACAACAGTCAAGGCCAAGCAACTGTAGGTGTAATTGATGCCGGACAATATGAATTTGGCACTGGATCAATTGAAATAATGACCGTTGTTTGGGGAGCACTTAAAGCCGAAATTCCTGGACAAGAAACTAGAACTTACCAAAAAGGTGAATTCTTTCGAGTTGAAAAAGGGGTGAGCTTTAAGGTTGAAGCAACAGAACCTACAGCTTACCTATGTCAATATTTGTAAAATAATTAAGAATAAGAATATAATGGCTGCTATCAAGTGGCCATTTTTTGTTTTATGATTTCTCCAAAAAAAGAAACTCATCATCAAGACATCTAATAATCGTCAAAATCACCCTCTTTATCAAAAATATTTCTTATAAAAAGTTTTTTTATATAATTTCAAAATGCATATAACGCCGAGATTATATAATGAGAAATATTTTTTCAAAAAAAAACCCTAATAGCAATTATATTCTAAATCAGTTTTCGAATGCTATTTCATCTGTATTCGATCAAAATGCCTTATGGAACCATGAGGATTATTTAGCTTCAACCATTCAATCTATTCAGGTGATTACTAAGGCCAACGTTATATTGATTGGCAGACTAAACTCTTCAAATAATACCATTCAAACCCTTAAAGTGAGAATAGGGAATAAGTTTGTTTCTAATTTAACCTATTTTTTAGATGAAACTCCTTGTGAACAAATCATAGGTCAAGAACCATGCAGTTTTCAAGATAAAGCTTTATATCTTTTCCAAAACGACAAAAGACTAGGTGACCAAAAGCTAGAAGGATGTGTTGGTGTTCCTCTTTTTTATGGGAATAATATTCCTCTGGGCATTTTAAGTGTGATGTACAATCGACCAATAGATAATCTAGAAATAACAAAATCAGTACTTCAAATTTATAGTATCCATATTGCATCGAACATAATACACACCGAGGATGTTAAGAAATTAGAGCAAAAAAACGAGGAGCTCAATCAATTATTCGAATCATTTAAAGATCAAAATCACGCACTTGAAGATGCTATGAATTCAGCCGAAGAGAGTAATTTACTGAAAAATGCCTTTCTAGCGAATCTTAGTCACGAAATAAGAACACCCATGAATGTAATTTTAGGGTTTTCGCAACTATTAAAAACTGATTTTCTTTCAAATTCTGATAGAGATGAATACATTGACATAATTAACACTAATGGTGTCCAGCTTCTCAAAATCATGGAGTCTTTGATTGATATCTCGAAATTTCAGTCAAAAAAAATGCTACTCAAAGCCCAACCCTTAAAAATTAATCAATTATTTGATAGTTTATATGACGATTTCCGATTGCGCATTTCAACTTCGCATAAACCAATTGACTTAAAACTTCAAAAATACTCTCAGGATAACGATTTCACCATTAAAGCTTTCCAAGAAGGCATTACAAAAGTAATGGATCACTTATTGGATAATGCTTTTAAATTTACCTCTGAGGGTCATATAAGTTTTGGATATACAATTAATGAGCTCTTCATTGAGTTTTTTGTCGATGATAGTGGAATCGGAATTGACAAAGGCATGGAAAATTCCATATTTGACCTATTCCGACAAGCTGATTTAAATCCTTCGCGTCAATTTGGAGGAAATGGTTTGGGATTGGCTTTGGTAAAAAAATACACCGAGCTAATGGATGGAGAAATACATATTGCAGATAAAAAAAGCCCTGGCACTTTAATGATAATCAAAATCCCTATGATTTAACAAAATCTAATAGCATTGCATTGGCAAACTTCCTTTCAAAAAGCGGCCATCAATAGATTAATATCTTTATTTGGCAAATTAAACTGATTTCCCACTTCACGGTTCGTTAAAATACCTTTAAAAATATAGGTTCCACTACCTACTCCTTGATTATCTTTAATTAAATTAGAAATACTTCCTGAATCAGATAACTTCAATATTAATGGAGCTAGAATATTGCTTAAAGCAATTGAGGCAGTTCGTGAAACTCTCGACGAAATATTAGGAACACAATAATGAATAACTTCATGTTTAATAAATACTGGATGGTCTAAATTAGTGCATCTTGACGATTCAAACACACCTCCCTGAGCCATACATAAATCAACAATTACCGACCCGGGCTTCATTTGAGCAACCTGCTCTTCTGTAACGGTATAAGTAAAAGATTTTCCGAAATATCCAGTACATGCAATAACAGCATCAGCCGATTTTAATGCTTTAGTTAGTGCTTGAGGTTGCAAAACAGAAGTGAAAACTCGTTGTCCTAGATTATGCTCAATCTCACGAAGATTTCGATACGACTCGTCAAAAACCTTAACTGTAGCACCCAATCCAATGGCGGCACGAGCAGCAAATTCGCCCGCAGTTCCAGCACCAATAATCACTATCTCAGCAGGTGAAATGCCCGTTATCCCACCCATCAAAACACCTTTACCGTTATGAGCATTACTTAAGTATTCACCAATTATCATTATCGCAGTAGAACCTTCTATTTCATTCATACTTCGAATAACGGGAGTACAATTATTCTCATCTTGTAAAAATTCATATCCAATTGCACTAATTCGTTTATCTAACAATGCCTTGATTTTATCGGATGATTGAACCAACGGAAAAAATAGCGACAGAAGCAATTGATCTGCATTAAATAATTCAATCTCATCAGGAGTTGGAGGGGTAATTTTAACCACTATATCAGCCTGATAAATATCCTTATCTCTGGTAGTCATTTGAGCTCCCGCTTCAATATATTCTTTATCGTGATAACTAGAACTATCACCAGCCTTACTTTCAAAAATTACCTTATGACCATTTGAAACTAACAACTCAACCCCTTGAGGAGTAATCGAAACCCTATTTTCGTTCTTCAATTTTTCTTTGGGTATTCCAATACTAAGAATCTTTCTTACCCGTCCTGTCTCAAGCATCTCCTCTTTTGGAAGCATTGACTTTGCACCAATCGAATAATAACTACTTCCCATCTTTGCCTATACAATTTAGTATCAAACTATTTTGGCATGTAAGTTAACGAATTAGAAATTCCTTTACAACGCCTAATTTTATAAGTGAAATTAAAATTTTAGCATTCTTTTCCCCCAATCATCAGATTCAATGCGGATAACCTTATGCGATAGAGGTAAAAGCCTATCTATTATTGAGGGCCACTCGATAAAACAATAATTTCCTGAATAAAAATAATCCTCAACACCCATATCAATTGCTTCGTTAATTGAGTTCAATCGATAAAAATCGAAATGATAAACAATTTCATTATTATGAGTTTGATATTCATTTACAACTGAAAAACTGGGGCTATTAATTACATCCTCAACACCTAAAACCTTGCAAATAGCAGTAATAAAAGTCGTTTTCCCAACTCCCATTCCTCCTTCAATTAAAAACACCCGCGTACTCGGATTCAAATTCAAAATTGATCTTGCAACACTTTCAAGCTCATCAATTTGATTGATTTCGACATTCATTCGATTAAATTTTAAACTTCAAAATAACTAAAAACAATTTTAATACACATCTAAAAACATCATCTGAATAAAAATTAAAACTTAAATCTAAATTGTTAAAATCTTTTTCATAACTATTTCAAGTTTTTAGTTATCTCATTAATCAAAAATAAGGCTCTATGTTGATTTAAGTGGGTGGGGGGTTTTCCAAAGACCATTTGATTATTTACCATGTGTGTCAAGTGGTCGATATTTAAGCAATTAATCCTACGCTGACACATTGAAAAATAGTTAGAATAAAGATTTAAAAACAGCCACGAATCGAAGATCGACGGAGTCAATTCACAAATAAAATTATTCGTGACCTGACTGCTTGCAGTCAGATTCGAGGATATTAAACTATCCGTATATAAATTGCTAACTATTCTTTTGTGCACATCCGTACAACATCCAAAAATTTGGTAGTTGTTTTTCGATGTAATTACTTATTCGTGAATTGACTCCGTCGATCTTCGATTCGTGGCCTTTATTTATCAATGAATTTTACCCACTAGAAAGGTTATAGAGCCAAAATATATTTTTAATAAAAAAAATGTTATGCCCAATTTCAAACAAAAGTTATTACAAAAGATTAAAACCGAATTAAACCAAGGTATTTCAACTCGAAAAAAAGCATTAGCAATTTCATTTGGAACAATCTTAGGTATTATACCATTTTTTGGCATAAATATGTTTTTATGCATTGTTCTGACCCGGATATGCCGAATGAACCAAATATCAATACAACCAATTAACACCATTGTTTACATCTAATTCTTTTAGTTCCATTTATGAAATTAGGATGCTGAATAATGGGCAAGATTCTTGTACCCTTCTCGGTAGAAAACTTGATTTTTTTAATGAAAAACAATAAACTATTATCTATTGAAACATTTGGTATATGGAGCTTATAGGGTTAATGGCATGGTTTTTAACAGGTATTCCTCTAGGGATAACATTATATCTTCTGTTTTTCTATGCTTTTTACAAACCAAAAACTGAAGAATGCAATACGGAAGTTCAAATAATTAATCAATTTAAATTAGACCCTGAAAACTCAGAAAAAGAAGCATTCGAAATTGCTTACTAATAAACTCAGAAAAAATTGACCTAAATCACTTTACCTTTACACAAATCACACATTTAAAACTTGCATTCTATAGCTACTAGCTTGATTTTATATCTTTGATTATTAATCTAATGCAAAACTTTCTTAAATATTTGCATTTTAGCGTTTACATTCTTACATTTGTGCCGCTTTATGATCTGTGAGGGATAAGGGGACTGGAGTCCCCTATTTTATTGCCACACATTGAGAAATATGATAACAAAAGACCAAATATTAGAGATAATTAATTCGAAATTAACGGAAGACAATGTTTTCTTGGTTGATTTAAATGTTAATACAGGCAATAAAATATTGATAGAACTTGATACCATGCAAGGTATATCAATAGAATATTGCATTGAAATAAGCAAATTAATAGAGCATTCTTTCGATAGGGAAATTGAAGATTTTGAAATAGAAGTATCCTCGCCAGGGTTAGGATTACCATATAAAATTCTTCACCAATACTTAAAAAATATTGGTAACGACATCGAAGTAGTGTTTTCAAATGGACTAAAAACCAAAGGGAAATTAATTAGTGCTAATTCAGATTTTTTCGAGATTGAAATTCAAAAAATGGTTAAACCAGAAGGAAAAAAACGAAAAGAATTGCACATTGAAACTCAACCAATTAAATTTGAAGAAGTTAAATCAGTAAAAAACATCATCACATTTTAACAAAATGTCAACAGTATGGAAAATATAAATTTGATTGATACATTCTCTGAATTTAAAGAGCTAAAAAGCATCGACCGCCCTACCATGATCAGGGTGTTAGAAGATTCTTTCAGAAGTGTGTTGGCCAAAAGGTTTGGCACTGATGAAAATTATGATGTCATTATCAACTTGGACAAAGGTGATTTTGAGATTTGGCGAAACCGCGAAGTAGTTGCTGATGCAGACGTAACTGATCCTAATTTACAAATTGGAATTACCGATGCCAAAGGGATTGATTTGGATTTTGAAATTGGTGAAGAGGTAACCGATGAAGTTAAATTCTTGGAATTTGGCCGTCGCGCTATTCTTAGTCTCCGACAAAACCTTGCTGCACGCATATTGGAACTCGAAAAAGATACCATTTATAACAAATATAAAGAACGCATTGGTGAAATTATTACGGGTGAAGTTTATCAGGTTTGGAAACGTGAAATACTCATTCTTGATGACGAAGGCAATGAACTAATCTTACCGAAAAACGAGCAAATACCTTCCGATTTCTTCAGAAAAGGCGATACGTTAAGAGCTGTGGTTATCCGAGTTGAAATCAGGAATAACAATCCACTTATCATTTTATCTCGCACATCACCAGTATTCTTAGAAAGACTATTTGAACTTGAAGTTCCCGAAATATTTGATGGATTAATTACCATTAAAAAAATTGTTCGCATGCCAGGAGAACGTGCTAAAGTAGCCGTTGAATCGTATGATGATCGCATTGATCCGGTAGGAGCATGTGTTGGAATGAAGGGTTCAAGAATTCATGGGATTGTTCGAGAACTTAAAAATGAAAACATTGATGTGATTAACTTCACAGCCAATACACAGCTTTTCATTCAACGAGCTCTAAATCCTGCAAAAGTAACCTCAATAAAACTTTTCGAAAACGATAAAAGAGCGCAAGTTTACTTGCGACCTGAAGAAGTTTCACTTGCAATTGGTAAAGGCGGTTTAAATATTCGTTTAGCAAGTCAACTTACAGGATACGAAATAGATGTTTACAGAGAAATGGTTGAAGATGACGAAGATGTTAAACTCGACGAATTCTCTGACGAAATTGAAAGCTGGATTTTAGATGAATTTAAAACAATTGGCTGTGATACAGCTAAATCAGTGTTGGATTTATCAATAGAAGATTTAGTTAAACGAACTGACCTCGAAGAGGTAACTATTCAAGAAGTCATAAACATTTTAAAAGCTGAATTTGAATAATTCGCCCTATATTTGTTTCGCGATTTATTTATGTACACCGAATTTCATTAAACACGCATAGTCCAGATATGGCAGTTGGAAAAAAATTAAACATTGTTGCAAGAGAATTCAATGTTGGCTTAACCACTATCGTTGAGTTTCTTCAAAAAAAAGGATTTCA
>JBBQUP010000046.1:0-27286 GCA_038212305.1 Bacteroidales bacterium | reverse complement strand
TGGCTTATTATCTGACACACATGGTCATTTCGATGATCGTTTTTACGAACTTTTTGCTGATGTTGATCAAATATGGCATGCAGGTGACATTGGCGATTGGGATGTTTTAGAAAAAATGTGTGCATTTAAACCAGTGGTTGCGGTTTATGGCAATATCGACCCTCCACAAATGAAACGTAAACTCAAAGAGAGAGAAACATTTTTCTGCGAAAGTGTTAAGGTGTATATGACTCATATTGGAGGCTACCCAGGAAGATATGCTCCTCAGGAAAAACCCATTATAAAAAGCAGCAAGCCCGATTTATACATCGCTGGACATAGCCATATTTTAAAAGTTATGTACGACAAAGATCTAAACCTTCTTCACATGAATCCTGGAGCATGTGGGATTTATGGATTTCACACTATACGAACAGCAATTAGATTTACGATTGATGGGGCAGATATAAAAAATTTGGAAGTAATAGAATTAGGACAAAAACATAAACTAATAAAAAACTCTGAATGAAACAGTTAAATCTCATCATTGTTTCTTTGTTCAGCATCTCATAACGCATCGTATCCAATATAATCAGTCGATAAAACATATACAGCATAACCACGCGCTGGAGCTTCCACCCATACACGTCCATCAGGATAAACCGATGTTGTTGTGGTATTATCAAATGCATTTACCAATACTTTATTTGTCCAGTTATCCCATCCAGTTGGTGTGGCATTAACCCATAAACCCTTAGTTGCATTGCTATTATTAATAACTACGATGGCTCCGTTTTTAGTTCCATTTCCTTGACGACGAGCAACATAAACATTGTAGGCATCGCCAGCAGGATAAGGATTACCCGTTTGACTAAGCACAGATAGTGATCCTCCTAAATAGGTTTTTCGAACATAAATTAACTTGGTTAAATCGGTTTTTAACGATGCAGGAATCGTCGCTTTTAAAGATGAATTATTATTATCAACTAATGTAACACCAAAAAAGTGAGGGTAGAAAATGCATGGTTTTCCTTCGTGAGTAAGCATATAAGCATAACCCAACTGCCAATCTGTGGAAACCCATTTATCATGTTCTTTACCAGTATCATGATTATCAAGAAAAGTAACAACATATTCATCTGGCAAACTATTTCCAGCACTATTACGAACCAATCCGGCATTATTCAGCCATCGCATGTCATAACTTGCATCACCATTACACATATCTTTTAAAGATGATTTTAATGGAAAATCAAACCCCGAAGTAATAGCACCCAAAGCAGCCACATTGTTAACCCAGTTTTTAATACGATAATCAGCTCCCCAATATTCACTAACAATAAATCGCTGACTACCATTTAATAGCGGAAGACTTTTAATCCATGAAGCAACATATGATTCCTGAAAACCACGAACAAAATCCAATCTGAATCCATCGAACTGAACTTGACTCGACAGCCAATTTCCCCAATCGTTCATGCGAGTTTGCACTGTAGCCGAATAAGTATTTAAATCGTTGCCAAATCCTTTTGTATTCGGAATCAACTCATCGCTACTTCCCCAATTGCCTAACCAATCATTAGCATCTACGGGATGAAAATCGGCATAATCCCATGTTATGTTCTTCTCCCCAGTTCCGGTATGATTCACATAAACCAGTTTAGTATTGGTATGAGCCTCTAGCTTAGTTGCAGCAACATTAACTCCATTCAACCAAATTTCTGATGGATAATAGCCTTTGTTTTGATCTGACCAATTCCAATTCGTGCCAACCTGATCGCGTGAGGTTAACTTAATTACAATGTCTTTTGCTCCAGGAGCAACCACTTTAAATTCGTCCAAATCTCCTTGATAATTTATAAAAGCACGAACAGTTTGTCCCGAAGCAGGGAAATTATTAGTTTGTCCATTTCCATTATTAGGTTCTGCTTCCCACGAATAAATTGTATTAAAACCAGAATTATTATAATCTATCTGAATATCATAAGCTCGTGTTTGATATGAGTTGCTATAGTTTTGAGAATACCCTTTAAACTTAATATAATAACTACCTGCTGCTGCACTTTTAATTACCCATTTTATTTCATTGGTAGGATATGGAACATGCTGATTTCCACTTCGAATTGCCTCATCGAAAACATATTGCTTCACAGTTGGATTAATCTCATCATTTTCGTCCGATGAATAAATATGATTTAAAACAATGTCAGCATATACATTAATCTTCGGTTTACCACCTGTAACATCATGCATTGTTATAATCATGCTATTCAATTCGGCACGACTACCAAAACGAGTTTCTAAAGAACCCTTTTGATTGTAACTGCCCAAATCGTAATGATCATAAATACCATAACCATTATCTGTAATACCCCAATTCCCTTTGCAAGGTGATGGAATCCAAATGCCAGTAATGCCGGCATTTTTTAATTCGGTGGATTTACTCTTAAGGTTGTCCCACCAAGTTCCATTTTTAGCTACAGCATCTACTGGAACATCCCAGTAAAAAGCTTGTATCATAGCATCATTCTGTGCTTTAGCAACAAAACTTATAGTCGACAAAACAGTAAAAAGAATAAATGTTTTAAAGACCATAAACCTTCTAAATTTTTCCATTTTCTATTTTTTTTGATTTGACTTTTAGATTATGATTTTCATAGGTATTGAAAACCGGACTAAAGTTTCACAAAAAGCTAAATCTAAAACAACTCATTTTAAATTTAGCACAAATTATCAAAATCGATATCGTATTGTTTTAGAATCAAGAACATGTAACATTCTAACAATAAGCAACATTATAAATCTGTCTATTTAAAGTAATCGCGAGACGAAACAACTGTAATTTTTTTAAATGCCAAATTAAAGTTGATTTTGAATTGAACCTACCTCGCGAGTTAAAAATATAAAAGTCTAATTCTTGCTTTCTTTGTTTTGCATTCCATTATCGAACTCCCGAAAGCGAAATTAGTTAGTGAAATCTACGAAGTTACGATGAAAGCAATCATTAATCAACTTCAACGCAATACAAGGCTGCTATTTCGCATCGCGGGGAAATCATTCAATGACAATTCCGGGTCTTAAAATGGTTTTTTCACTCCTGAATAGATGCAGATGCTGAAGCTACAGACTGAAATACCCATCCAAAACAAAATAATATACCCAAGTGAAGCAAAGGCAATAAACTCTGACCATCCTTTTTCAGAAACTATTATTTTGTTATTTAGTGTCTCTAAGAAAACACATCATTTCCCCTGCGCACACCCTCTGACTCCCTAAAGGGAGAATTGCCAACCCGCTGGTGTATAGCAGATTCCCCTTTAGGGGCTAGGGGTAACAATGAAGACGTTTTTTAGATATATAGTGTTTTCTTAGTAACACTATTTAGTATTTGCAAGTAACGCCAAATAATGCGATACTATCGTTTTTGAAACAGCGATTTGCAAATAGTAAACTCTTTGGCTTAAACAACTTCGAAGGCCTTATCTTTGACTTTTTCTTATCAAAGACAGAAACAATCGGAGTTTTATTGCCGACAATATTTAAGAGCTAAAACAATCAAAAAAGGGACAGATATCTGTCCCTTTTTTTTCAACCTAACCTTAACCCTTATTCAAAAGAAGAAATCTTTCGTTTTCTTTAACGAGCGTTTCATCAAAAAGTTACTGTTATTCATCTCAAAAAACGACTTTTAGTCTTTTTTAACAATTCAATTTATTCCAAGTTTTATTCGAATCTCATTAGGCATCGAATTTTTATTAATCATGATGGAAGTAGTTTTATATCTTACAAAACTTTCAGATACATATAAATACCCGTTGTATTTGCTATCGGTGTTCCAACTGTTTTTTACTTTATAATAAGTAGTCCCATTCTTGTTCTTATATAAACCAATGATATGCAATCCATGATCATCGGTTGTTTCATAATTATCGAAAGCTAATTGTCGAATTTCAGGTGTAATTACTTTTTCTTTAACCTCAGAATCGTTATCAACAGTTTGCTTTGTCTTATCATCAAATGACTTTTTATCCCATTTATTACGCTCAGTATCAGTTGATTTTACAACCATATCATCAGGCACATTTGCAATTCCATTCTGGTGAGAAAAACCATTTTCACTAACATCGGCTGCCCAAGCCACCGTATATCCATTCGATAAAGAAAAATCTATAGTTTCAATTAACTCATCTAATGGCAAATTATAAAATTGACCCCATTGCCAATTATCGGGTATTTCAAGTGCAAACATTTGGTAATAAGGATGATGGCTAAATGAGGTAACTTGAATATAATCATCAGGATTTAAGCCCGTTACCTCATTTAAAAATGTTTGTGGAGTATATGATTTGCTTTTATATCGGAAAGAAGATGGATAAACACCTAAATAAGCATCTAAAACGCCATTGAATCCTTTAAGCCAAGCAGTACTCAGCTTTTTATTATTGTTCAGAATTACAGCATCCACATAACTTTTTAAAACGGCATCCATTTCACCATGAACATGACCCGTTTCTCCATAATTTAATCCTGAATAAACTTTCTCAGGAACTAAACCGTAGTTTTTCATGGTATAAAGAATATCTTCGAAAACTCCGCCTGATCCAAAACTTAATGATCCATGCAATCTCACATATTTTTGAGCCTTGTCAGCATAGCAATTTCGAACCACAAACATTTCAGACAAATTAATCGAATCGTTCCCCATTCGAAGCATTTCCGACTCGAGAAACGATAACCCACTGAAACTCCAACAAGTACCCGATCGAAACTGATCTTTAACCGAGGTGGTGGGAATATCATATATTTTTGTAAAAAGCGAATCGCTTTTAGTCTCAACCTGCGCAAAACCGCTTATATTAAACGATATAAGAACAAAAAATGCAGAAAATTGAATCATCCTATTCATAACACTGAAATATATTTGATTTTAACAAATGCATCTAAAAATAGAAAACAGCTTAGTTTTGTACTATGTTATTTATCATACCAATAAATAAATATCAATGGTTCTGCTTTTCCTTAACCACAAAATAATATAGCACAGCTGTTAAAACACTGGCAATAACAGCAAGAATTGTCCATAACAATTTAACCGTATCGGTCATCGATTTTTGTTTTGCCCATACATCGTAAATCACCCAAACCATTGAAAGCAAAGCTACTAACGCTAATAATTGTCCCATATTTATTGTCTTAAAGATTACCTTTTTACGAAACGAAATTACAAACAAATAATGATTTTCATCTGTTTAAAAATTAGTATTAGATTCAGGTATCAATACACAAGACTGATTTACATGACTTAGTAAAGTTAATTGAATTCTTAAATCATGACCTGGGTGTTTTCCATTTAATCATAGCTCGTTTCATTTTGTATTCGTAAGTTGAATCACCATTTTCCTCAATTCTAAGCGATCGAGTTTCCCATTTTCTAACAGAGGAAGTTGTTCTATAGAAATTTGCTTTCTGGGAACATGATAACTTAACAGATTAGTTTTTTTAACCAATTCACTCGAATTCAATTTATTACCCCCTTCTAAAACCAGCACAACGCATTCCCCTAGTTTAACATCGGGCAAAGAGGTAATTGCAAAGGGAACTGAGATATGATTTGCCAAGTTTTTTTCAACCTGTTCGGGCGAAACTTTAATTCCTCCACTGTTTATCACCCAATCGGCACGCCCTAACCACTCGAACTCGCAATCGTTTAACAGGTTAACCATATCGTTGGTCACCAAAGGTTTGGTTTGAATATTAGGTGCATGAATGATTAAGCAACCTCGCTCATCGGCATCAAACTTAATGCTAGGCAAGGCTTTAAATGCGTTGTTTAACGATTGGTTCTTAATATCCCGGACAGCAACATGGGTAAGGGTCTCGGTCATACCATACGTTTCCCAGCAAGTGGTTGATACTTTTTGAAGTTTTGTGTGTAAATCATCATCAACCGAAGCACCGCCAATAATTAGAGTGCTAATATTCTCAAAGCCCGATGACTTCTGATTCAACAACGTGGCTACCTGTAGCGGCACCATAGCTGCAAAATCGATCTTTATGTCGTTGGGAATTTCGACTAACGATGAAGGCTTTACCGCCAATAGGTTCAACCCGCCAACCAAAGCGCGAACAACCATCATTTTAGCTGCCACATACATCATTGGCAAACATAGTAGTGCCACCATTCGAGGTTTAAGCTGAAAAAAAGTCAATGTAGAATTTGCCGAAGCAACCAATGCCACACGCGAAAAAGTCAATACGTTAGGCGTTCCAGTACTTCCCGATGTTTTAAATTCAAAATACTCACTTCCATCCACCCATTGTTTAACAAACTCAAATACCAATCGCTCCCACTCGTCAGTTTCAGGCATCAGTTTTTCCCGAATCAGCTTATTGAGCGATTCATCTTGATAACTGATTCCTTGATAGATAAAGATGTTGTTCATACGAAATGGAGATAAGAAGATACGAAGATAAGAAGATAAAGAGATAGAGAGACGAGATTGAACCAAATCTTCCTATCTATAATCTAAACATCTATTGTTATTAAACGTTTTGAAGGTTGGCAAATCAAACTTGATCCAACGGTTGGATCTGAAACAAGCAAGGTTCGTCCCTGTGTGGTGGTTTCTCCTGATGTGGCAAACAAGTTTCTTAATACCATAACAGTTGTGCCACTGAATAGCAGTGTAAAATCCTATCCTACGCGTGTGAATTGTGTTTTTGAAAATAGAAATGGCCAATTGGTAGTGGATCAAATACGAAGTATTAATAAAGCTCGTTTAGTGAGTAAAATGGGGGTACTCGATTCACACACCAGTCAATTATTGTGTAAGAAAATAGAGGAAACTTTTCGCTACTAACTCGCTTAAAAAGGATACTCCCATATTCCATTGGTATCAAAACACATTAGGGTGTTTTTTATGAATAGCGGTGATGGGATATTATTGGAAAAGAGTTGCCCCGTTCCCAGTCCTTGCAGCATGGGGTTAGGCTGCGTGTAAACCCACTGCGATATGGCATTGAGTCCCACATTGCTTTCGAGTGCCGAGGTAGCCCACCACCCCACATTATGGTAACGAGCCAGTTTTACCCATGTATTGCAAATGGCAAAACCTCCCAACAATCCCGGTTTTAAAATCAGATAATTAGGCTGACACTCAACTAAAAGTTTCATCATCTCCAACTCATCGGAAATACCGATTAACTCCTCATCTAAGGCAATGGGAATAGACGAAGATGAAATAATCTGTTTTAATTCGTTTCGCTGACCAGCTTTTATGGGTTGCTCCAATGAATGAATAGAGAATGTTGCTAAGGCTTCAATTTTAGAGAGTGCCTCGCTAGGAGAAAACGCTCCGTTGGCATCCAAACGAATCTCAAGAAAATCAGCCGAATATTTTTCGCGAATAGAGGTAAATAATGTCAATTCCTTTTCGAAATCATGCGCTCCAATTTTAAGCTTTATGCTGCGATATCCCAGTCCAATTTTTTGATCGACTTGAGCCAGCATATCCTCCAGCGTCCCCATCCAAATTAAACCATTCATAGGAATACCATCCAACCCTTCGGTAAACTCCGATGGGAAAAGAATGCCCGTATGGTGCATATCGTAATCGAGCAAGGCGGTTTCGATGGCAAAGCGAATGGAAGGAAGGTGTTTTAATTTGTTTGGATGTGCCAAATAGTCGTTGATATTCTCACATACCTCAGTGAGCTTGTATTCAAACGTTTTATTGTAATCGAAACTCAACCCCGGAATTACAGAACACTCACCAATGCCTATTCGATGGGGTCTGTTTTCATCGATCAACTTAATGAACCAACCGGGTTTCGATGTAATAACGCCACGCGAAGTGCCAGCAGGTTCTTTAAATATGAGATCGTGTTTGATTAATTCGGCTTTCATAGATTACAAGTTTGAGATAAGAAGATGGGAAGAGGGTTTAGGGGTTAAGAGGTTTGGGGTTTATTGTTGAGGGGTTAAGCGTTTAGAAAATATTCTATTTTCTCATCAAAACTTTGCGTTCCTTGACGAAGAAACTTTCCGCCTTTGCGTTTCACCCTATTCACAACATCAAAATCAAAACAACAGAGAAAAGTATAACCGTTGCAAAAATGAGCAGTGCCAAACGTTTAAGTTCAGGATCTAATGCTGGAGGATTATCGTTTTGATGAATAGTTTTTAAATGCAAGATAAATCCGGGTAGTGGCAATAAAAATATCCATCGAACCCAAGAGCTATCAATAAAAAACATAAATAAACCGAGCAATAAAAATGATAAACCGATTAAAATAAAATGATACTGTTTACCAAATTTATCTCCATAAATAACTACTAAACTACGCTTTCCAGCATTAGCATCACTAGGCCAATCGCGCAAATTGTTCACATTCAACACCGCAACACTTAATAAGCCCATGGCTATAGCTGGTATGAGTAACAAAAAATGGAATTTCAGAGCATGTAAATAAAACGTGCCCAAAACGCCTACCAAACCAAAAAAGATGAATACGGCCAAATCGCCTAAACCTTTGTATCCATAAGGGTTTCGACCAATGGTGTACTTAACTGCTGCGCCGATTGCTAAAAGGCCAATGACTAAAAACAAAACCCCGCTCAATGAAAATTCTCCTTTAAAGGCTATCGTTAAAAGCGAAATTCCTGAAACAAAGGCCAGGCTGGCACAAACCACAATGGCACGTTTCATTTTCGATTCGGAAATCTCGCCACTTTGCACCATTCGCTTTTCGCCTTGTCGGTGCATGTCGGTACCTTTTAGGCCGTCGCCATAGTCGTTGGCCAAATTCGAGAGTACTTGCAAAAACAAGGTAGTCATCATTGCCAAAATAAAAACCACCCAATCAAAAGCATGGTAATAAGCAGCCAAAGCACTTCCTAACACAATGGTAGATAGCGACAGAGGCAACGTTCGTAAACGAAATGAGGCAATCCAAGACGATAGTTTAGCCATGACTTTTAGTTAAATCAAGGGAACTTAGGAAACTGCTGAAAATCGGGATCGCGCTTCTCTAAAAATGCTTTTCGGCCTTCCTGGGCCTCTTCCATCAGGTAAAACATGAGCGTGGCATCGCCAGCTAATTCCATAATTCCGGTTTGTCCATCGAGTTCGGCATTTAAACCTCGCTTAATCATGCGTAGCGCCATGGCACTGCGACTGAGCATAATTTCGCACCAGGCAACAGTTTCATCCTCTAACTTTTCGAGCGGCACTACTTTGTTCACCAACCCCATGGTTTCTGCTTCGGCAGCGCTGTATTGCTGACACAAGAACCAAATCTCGCGAGCCTTCTTCTGCCCTACAATACTTGCCAAATACGACGATCCAAAACCGGCATCGAAACTGCCCACTTTGGGGCCACTTTGACCAAAAATAGCGTTTTCGCTAGCCACCGTTAAATCACAAATCACGTGCAACACATGACCACCTCCAATGGCGTAACCATTAACCATGGCCACCACAGGCTTGGGAATGGTGCGAATGCGTTTGTGCAAATCCAGCACATTTAAACGAGGAACACCGCCTTCGTCGATGTAACCGCCATGCCCTTTTACATTTTGATCACCACCAGAGCAAAAAGCCTTGGTGCCTTCACCAGTTAGGATTATCACCCCTACATCTTGCCGCTCGCGACAAATATCGAATGCATCGATGAGTTGCTTTACCGTTTCGGGACGAAATGCATTGTAAACTTCAGGACGATTTATAGTTACTTTGGCTATACGATCGTACAACTCAAACTTAATATCGGAATAATCCTTAATGGGTACCCATTGACGCTGACTCATAGGAAATAACGTTTATGTGATGAATACTTATTTTTTATAATCAATTATTTAATGACAATTTTTCAACTGCGAAAAATACTCTTTTAAAACTCGCGCACTCTCTTTTTCAGGTGTTAAGATTTCCAGTACAGATAACTCTGAACTACCAAAAAACTCGGACAATTTTGCATCCAGACTCTCTTTATTATCAACCTGAACGTAATTTACTCCAAACTGCTGGCAAATATGTTCTGCTGTCATACCATGCGATGCAGCAAAAAAGGTATCTAACTCCTCAGATTCACCCGAACCGGGAAGAAACCGAAATATGCCACCACCTCCATTGTTGATGAGAATAATCTTAAAGTTCCCAGCATACTTTTTCGACCACAATGCATTAGAATCGTAAAAAAAAGACAAATCACCTATAATTAAAACGGTTTGATTCTCACCAACCCTTGACGCTCCCAAAGCAGTACTCATACACCCATCAATACCGCTTGTTCCACGGTTCGAATAACTGTTGATGGATTCGAAACAGTCGAACAACTGAGCGTATCGAACTGGCGTGCTATTGCCCAATTGCAAATTGCAGGGACGAGGAAGTTTTTCTAATATCGATTCAAAAGCATTCAAATCGCTCCAACCAATTTTTTTCAAATAGGTTTGATGCACGCCTTCAACCAATACTTGCCGTTTTTGCCATGTTTCGCGATAACGACTCTTGGCCGGTTCAACGCGTTTAGCTAACTCCCCCATTAAATAAGCTGGATCGGTTCCAATTACTCGAGTCAGTTGCTTAAAAGTATCGGTTACGCTACCCGATTCGCTAATATGCCAATGCTCTTTAGGCGGATATTTTCGAATAAGCGTTTTAATCATTTTCGAAACAACAGGCCCATCAAGCGTTATTAATAAGTCGGGACGAAATAAAGATCCCTCACCATCGGAGAATGAGGCTACTACCCGATCGATGCATCGAATAAAGTTCGGATGATACGCATTTGATAACGTCTCTGTTAGCACCACCAACCTATCGCGCGATGCCAAATCGCCAAGAACGGCTACCAATTCCTCGTTAGGTTGTTGCATCCCTAATAGAATTAGCACACGCTCGGTATGTCTCCATCCATCAGCCAAAGCCATTAAAACCGAATCATCTAAACATTTTGATGCCACGACTTTTTCAATGCCTGAATATGATTTATTGGAGTGAACCGTTCGTCCATACAGCGGCTTTCGAAAGGGCGCGTTAATGTGAACAGGCCCTTTTAAGGGTCGATTCGTTTTTATTAAAGCCTCTGAAATGAGTCGTTTGGTGTACCATTCATCATCTTCAGTTGATAACTCAATTGGCAAAGTACAACTGTACTTAATAAAATTGGCGAAAATATTGTGTTGAACAATGGTTTGTCCATCTCCCTGATCGATCCATTCAGCTGGCCTATCGGCCGAAATAATAACCAATGGAATGCCTTGATAAAAAGCTTCTGCCACTGCCGGTGCATAGTTTAGCAAAGCCGTTCCGCTGGTGCAAACCAATGCTACAGGCTTTCCGGTTTGTTGAGCCATTCCCAATGCAAAAAAAGCTGCACTTCGCTCATCAACAATGGAATAGCAATTGAAAAATGGCTCGGCCGTAAACGAAATAATTAATGGTGCATTTCTCGAACCCGGTGAAATCACCACTGAATCAATATCATAGGCTTGACAAAGGTCTAATAATACTTTAACGCTCTTTTTTTCTGATATAGGTTTACTCATAAGGCACAAAGATCAGATATTTTTTAATACCGACAAGAGGGTTTGTGCTTTGAGCTCGGTTTCATCCCACTCTAACTCGGGGACAGACAAACTGGTTAAACCACCTCCCACATATAGAATAGCTTTATCGCGAAGCAATTGCATACATCGAATAGAAACAAAAAACCGAAATCCATCACTAGAGATGTCTCCTGAAAATCCCCCATAATAGCTACGCTTGTGCTTTTCTATCTGACGAATCAGATCCATTGCTTTTTCTTTTGGATATCCGCAAAGGGCTGGCGTAGGATGCAAGCGATTAATGAGATCGACAATCACCGAGTTGGATTGATTTAAAGTAAAAGAAAAATTGGTTTTGAGATGTGAAACCTTTCCTGCATTCACTGTTTTGGGTTGATCAACAATTAAATCAGAGATAGAAAAACCATCTAAAATCGATTGAATATATTTTGTGACAACAACTTGCTCATATCGCTCTTTTCCACCCCATTCGAATGAGTTATCGTCGCTGACCTGGCGCGTACCTGCCAAAGCAACCGTTTCGAATTTAGTTTTACGCTTTGTTAAAAATAACTCTGGCGTAGCCGCCATCCATGCGCCCGTTTCAGGGGTAGAATAAAAAAACACATAAGCATTTGGATAAGCATCACACAAAGCCAAAAATACTTTATTTGCCTTTTCAAGAGAAAGTAAAACCTCTAATTGTCGAGAGAGAATAACCTTTTCAAGTGAACCACTTTTAATTTCATCAATTATTAATTGAGCTTGTGCCAAGTAATCTTCCCTAAGAGATACTGAAATCTCTGATACTAATTCAGAATCATCTATTTGACTCAATGAAAACGATTTATCCCTAAAATCATTCATCGACATAGGAATACCAGGAATAAATATAAAAGGATACTCACCAATATCGAAAGGTGCAATTAAATAGCCATGTTGATTTAATAAAAGCGGCAACTCCGAGTACGACAGCTTTTGTGTGCTTTCAGAACAGATGCAGTTAATCACCTCTTCACCAGGCATTCGCCAAAACGCAAACGCACTGCCCGAGGCCATTACCTTTTCAATCACATCTAATTGGTCGTTCACGTTAATGTTTAATGATATAACAATGCGGTGGATTTACTAAGGCTAATGTTTTGATTTAGTTCTAATCATCTAATTGATTAGCATATACCTCCAGCCAATCTATCATGACATTTAAATCATTCTCAATTATAGACCAAACAATCTCAAATCAATCCCAAAATAGTCATGAATTATTCTATTTCTAAATCCTCGTAATCTTTTCCATTCAATTTCGGGATTCATAAGTCGGTAATCAGGATCAATCCGATTTGCAGCTTCTCCAATAATTTCAAAATTTCGAACTACTGCGTCTATCGTTTTATCATCAGCAATAAATAAATCATAATCAAGGCCTAAATGTAACGCTTAATCTTTAAAGCAGATTCAAGCATGTCCTCTAAAAGTAATCTTAAGTCTCGATTAGACATAAATCAAATCTGGTTGTATTGCATTAAAATACTTTTCCTTAATTCCCTTTCTAGAAACTAAATCGACTTTAATCCCAATAATTCGTTCGATTTCATCAGCAAGGTCAATAAAACGAATTCCTATTTTATCATTAAATTCCACCATAATGTCTAAATCACTTTTTTCATTCCGCTCTTTCCTCGCATATGAACCTAAAATAGCAATCGACTGAATTGGATATTCAGAATAAAGCTGTTGTTTGTGAATAATCAGACTATATTTTATTTCATTCAATGATTTCATAGTTCAAATTTAATTCTTTTTTCACAAACTCAATATTAATGCTAATACATTATGGAAATTATCATTCGTTTTGGTCATCAATTCGCTCTGTCCAAATGGACTCCGACTGGTATGGAATATTGCAACAACCTTAACAGCTAAACCATCTACTTAATAATAAATGACAAAAGGAAATTTTTTTACTGTAAATTTTCTTAGGTTTTTATGAATCACCTGATATGAAAGAGGTTATTTTGTCAAGGATTCGAAACTTGAATTAATGCATCTAAAAAATGCATCTGCTAGGTTAGGATTTTCATTAAAATAGTAGGCATAAGAACAATCAAAGTCACTTTCAGCATCGGCTGATATCTCAAGACTGTATGGACTTGCCTTCATACTTTTTCTTCACTAAATCCCAATTTTTAAATGACGTCTTTTCTTCCTCAATTCTAGTTAGTGTCTGCACGAAAACTGCATTTTTCACAGTCTTTGATAAGAAAGCTTCAAAGACAAGGCTTTCAAGATTTTGAAAATCAAGGAGTTCACTTTTGTTAATGACTATTTTCAAAATGAGAATAACGCATTAAAACAACTTATTACTTACTTGTTGTTTCATCTGATTATCAAAACCAAATGACAATTTGCAGGAACCAAAATAGGATGAAAGTGTAGTTTTCTTAATAAGACTATATATCAATAAAACCCCCTGAATTATTATTTTTGATAAAACTTTTCATTCGATTCCCATAGATTAAACTATTTTTACAAAAGATTCGTTTGTAATCAATTGCATTAACCTATTTATATTTTTAGATGTCGCGAATTCTTATTCTCTTACTTGCTAGCTTGGTAAGCATCTCCTTATTAGGTCAAAACCTAATTTCAATTGAAGGACAATTAGTCGATACCAACAACAACCCCATTCCATTCGCCAACATTAGTATTTCGGGCACATCAACAGGAACCACAACCAACTCAAATGGAGTATTTAGGTTGATGGTTGATTCACAAAATACATCTATCTTAAGTATTTCATGTATTGGATTTAAATCAAAACAAATCAGTTTTAATGCTAATACCGATAAAAACAAAAAACTATCGGTTATACTTGATTCTCAAACCGAAGTTATTGGTCAAATTGATATTGTTGCCGATAACAATCATAAACAAAGCTTTACACGCATTAATCCCAAAGTAATTTCAACACTACCCGACGCAACCGGCAATTCAATCGAAGGGATCATAAAAACTCAAATGGGAGTAGCTTCGAATAACGAACTCAGCTCGCAATATAGGGTTAGAGGCGGCAACTATGATGAAAACTTAGTTTATATCAACGACATTGAAATTTACCGACCCCTTTTGATTCGCTCGGGACAGCAAGAAGGTTACAGCATTGCCAACCCCGACATGGTTTCGTCGATTCTTTTTTCACCCGGAGGATACAATGCCTCTTATGGAGATAAAATGTCGTCGGTGCTCGACATAAAATACCGCCGTCCAACCAGTTATTCGGGTAATGCACAACTTAGCTTTATGGGTGCGTCGGGCATGATTGAAGGAATAACGAAAAATGGTAAACTCAGTCACATTACAGGAGCGCGCTACAAAACCAATCAATATTTATTGGGATCGCTCGATACAAAAGGCGACTATCAACCCTCGTTTGGCGATGCTCAAACCTTCTTAACCTATCGTTTCAATCCTAACTGGTCGCTCGATGGGTTATTTTATTATTCGAATAACAAGTACCAATTTAAACCAACTAGTCGCGAAACAACCTTTGGTACCATTAGCGATGTTCGCGCTTTAACCATTTATTTCGATGGACAAGAAGTAGATCAATTCGAAACCGGATTTGGCGCACTGGCACTTACCCATTCGCCATCAGCCAACAATCAATATAAACTAACTGCCTCATTTTACAAAGCATACGAAGAGGAAACCTACGATATTTTGGGGGAATACTATTTGCATGAAGCGGGTGAAGCCGCTGGCGAGCGCAATCCAACCGATCCTCTTCAAAACATTGGAGTTGCAGGATTTTTGCAACATGCACGAAACGATTTATCGAGCATTGTTGCCAATGTGGCATTAAAAGGATCGCATCAAACCAATAACCACTTAATTAGCTGGGAAACAAAATTTCAGCGCGAGATTTTTAATAATTTCATGAACGAATGGGAATTGAACGACTCCGCAGATTATTCTCTTCCCTATTCCGATAGTAAATTAATTTTATCGAACGTATATAATGCCGATATCTCTACCAATTCAAATCGAATATCGGGCTATGCGATGGATCAGGTTCAGCTACCAATTGCCAATGGACACCTTTCAATTAATGCAGGAGCGCGATTAAATTATTGGAGTTACAATAACGAAACCACATTTAGTCCCCGTTTAAATTTGCAATACACTCCGGCATGGCTTAAACCAACTGATTTTCGGTTGGCTGTTGGATACTATTACCAATCGCCATTTTTTAAAGAGATACGCATGCCAAACGGAAAGCTGAATCCAAATATCAAATCACAAAAATCGATACACTTAGTTGGAGGTTTTGATTATTACTTTCCATCGTGGAACAGGCCATTTAAGTTTACTGCCGAAGCGTATTACAAAACCATGGAAAACCTCATCTCATATCAAATCGATAATGTGCGAATTAGGTATTCGGGTGAAAATGATGCAAAAGGTTATGCGGCAGGTTTAGATTTTAAAATCAATGGCGAATTTGTTAAAGGTGCCGAATCGTGGGTCTCTCTAGGCATTTTAAAAACCGAAGAGGATTTGTATCGCGATGAAAAAATTACAATAAATGCCGATAATACCACGTCGGTTTCAAATCCTGGATATATTCCACGTCCTTCGGATCAACGTATAAATTTTGCGTTATTCTTTCAGGATTATCTTCCCAACAATCCTAATTTCAAAGCTCACTTGAGTCTTTTATATGCATCTGGATTACCATTCGGACCTCCAGACTCACCCCGATACAAAGCCACATACCGCATGCCATCGTACCGAAGAGCTGATTTGGGTTTTTCGATGGACTTAACGCCTAAACGACAATCATCGTTGGCCACTCGGATAAAAAAAATGTGGATTGGAGTCGAAATTTTTAACCTTTTCGACATTAACAATACGATATCCTATTACTGGGTATCAGATGTGGGAAATCGCCAATATGCAGTACCCAACTACCTCACATCGCGCCGACTCAATCTTCAATTATCGGTTGGATTTTAATGTAGATGGTTGAATAATTATGTATCTATCATGATAAAACTCATCCAGTAACATTCTTTAAATCAGAGCAAATCTTTTAAATTTGTAATGATAAAATCGAATGGTTATAACTAAAATCCAATTCATTATGAGTGTTGCTAAAATAAAACCAGAGGAATACATTTCGCGAGAAGAGAAATACGGAGCTCACAACTACCATCCCCTACCTGTAGTGCTCGAACGAGGCGAGGGTATTTTTGTATGGGACATAGAAGGTAAACGCTACTTCGATTTTCTCTCGGCCTATTCGGCTGTCAACCAAGGTCACTGTCATCCAAAAATAATCGAAGCCTTAGTAAGTCAGGCATCTAAGCTTACCTTAACTTCTCGTGCATTTTACAATAATGTATTGGGCGAGTTTGAAGAATATATCACCAATTATTTCGGATACGACAAGGTTTTGCCTATGAATACGGGTGCCGAAGCCGATGAAACAGCGTTAAAACTTTGTCGTAAATGGGGTTACGAAATAAAGGGCATTCCCGAAAACGAAGCAATCATAATTGTTTGTGAGGGGAATTTTCATGGTCGTACCATTACCATTATTTCCATGTCGAACGATCCAGATTCATATGGTGGTTTTGGCCCATTCACACCCGGATTTGTTAAAATTCCGTACAATAACATTGCTGCATTAGAAAAGGTTATCACCAACAAAAATGTTGCTGGATTCCTTGTTGAGCCAATTCAAGGTGAAGCGGGTGTTTTTGTACCTGATACCGGCTATCTAAAAAAAGCATACGAACTTTGTAAAAAACACAATGTGCTTTTTATGGCTGATGAAGTGCAAACCGGAATAGCACGTACAGGTAAGCTTTTAGCTTGCGATCACGAAGGGGTTCGCCCTGATGTTCTCATTCTTGGGAAAGCAATATCGGGAGGCGTATTTCCTGTATCGGCTGTTTTAGCTGATAACGACATTATGTTGGTTATCAAACCTGGTGAACATGGCTCAACCTATGGCGGTAATCCTTTGGGATGTAAAGTGGCCATTGCTGCTTTAGAAGTGGTGAAAAACGAAAACTTAGCTGAGAATGCCACGCTTTTAGGAAACATTTTCCGCGAAGAGATGAAGAAGGTGAAATCGGATAGAATTGAATTAGTACGAGGAAAAGGATTATTGAATGCGATAGTTATTAAACCTAAAAATGGGAAAAAAGCATGGGATCTTTGCGTTGACATGAAAAATAATGGTCTGATTGCAAAACCTACTCATGAACACATTATTCGGTTTGCCCCACCACTTATCATCAATGAAGCTCAATTGCGCGAAGCCATTGAAATCATTAAGAAAACAATTATTGATTTTAATTAAGTGACTGCTTAGAAAAAATTTAGACAAGAAGAGTCTTGGATAGATAGATAGATAGATAGTTGCTGTATCTATCTATCTAAGACTCTTCCTCTCTTCCAATTGTTCGAGTTATGCAACCCATCGGTTAATTTTTTTCCATCTCCGATGCGACCACAACCACATATGAGGACTTTTTCGAATAGAAGCCTCTAGATTCGAGGCAAAGCATTCAATAATTTCAGCACCATCCACCTGTTTTGGATTTTCTTCAATAACACGTAACTCGATGGTATAAAATCCTCGCCTCACTTTTTCGTAATGTGGATATACGAGAACCTGATTCAGTTTTTTCGCAATACGATCCGGGCCAACTAAAAATGCGGTTTCCTGATTAAAGAACACCACATTCTCAATTGAGCTTTTAATCTTAGGTCGCTGATCACCAAGCATTAATGTTAAAGTAGGGATTTGATTACGGTTATATTCCGACATGGCTTTAAATCCACTTTCTGAAGGATAGGCAATAATCCCAAATCGCTCACGAACTCCGCGCACCATATCGTTTATAAACGTATTTGTTTGAGGATGGTAAAACGTTAACAACTGATGCTTAGTATAAAAAGGAAGAGCAGCTAAATACTCCCAATTTCCGAAATGAGCCGAATAGAGAATGATGCTCTTATTGTCGTTAAAATACGTATCAAACAATTCAGGGTTTTTAATCACAATGCGCTTTAGCAGATTTTTTTTTGAGATCGTCTGTAACTTAACAGCTTCTAAAAAAATATCGCAGAAATGACGATAGAAAGCTCTTCGCGTTTTTTTTAATTCATTAATTGTTTTATCCGGAAAACAGAGAAATAAATTATCTAATATCACTTTTCGCCGATATCTAACGACATGATTTAATATAAATGCAGTCATATCCGACAAACCATACATGATCCAAAAAGGGATTAACGAGGTTATTCTTAGCAAATTACGAATTAAAAAAAACTTCATCGTTGGAGAATAAATACAATTAATAGAATATAAAGTCAAAAATAACAATTCATCGCATAAAACTAAACACCTAGATAATTGTTTTTTAAACAGGAATTTGAACAATTTAATAATTCTTTCGAAAAGTTAAAATTGTTTAAACCTATTGCATAACATATGCGGCATTACTTTTAACTCAATAATAATAGAGATTTTTGTCGTTAATTAAAAACGTGAAACATGACTCGAAGACTTCTGATACGTGACGTAACTTTGCGCGATGGGCAGCAATCTCTTTTTGCGACCAGAATGACTTATTCTCAAATAGAAAAAGTTCTTCCTTTATACAAAGAAGCTGGATTTTACGCCCTTGAAGTTTGGGGAGGAGCCATTCCAGATTCAATTATGCGCTATTTAAACGAAGATCCCTGGGAGCGTTTAGAGAAAATTAAAGCCGCGTTAGGCGATGTGAGTCATTTAACAGCATTGTCAAGAGGACGTAATTTATTTGGGTACAACCCTTATCCCGAAGAAGTTATCGAAGGATTTAATCGTAACGCAGTTAAATCGGGCATTAGCATCATGCGTATTTTTGATGCATTGAATGATATGGATAACGTACAAAGCACCATTAAATATGTAAAAGAAAATGGCGGTTTAGCAGATGGAGTTGTATGCTATACTGTTGATCCCCGATTCAGCCGTAAAGACCGATTTAAAGCATTTTTAAAAGGTAAAAAACTTCCAAAAGCTGTGTTCACCAACGAATACTTTATAAATATTGCTAAAAAGCTCGAAACATCAGGTGCAGACATGATTACCCTGAAGGATATGGCAGGTTTAATACCTCCTGTTAAAGCGGGTAATATTATAAAAGCACTTAAAGCAAATGTATCCATTCCAATTGATTTTCACACACATTGTACACCTGGATATGGCATTAGTGCAGCGTTAACTACCATTTTAAACGGGGTTGATATCTTAGATACTGCTTTACTTAATTTCTCTGGAGGACCGGCAGCACCATCGTTTGAAGTAATTCAAATTTTTTGCAATAAATTAAATATTGAAACTGGCGTTAACCTTAAAGTAGTTGCCGAAATCAATCGTCAGCTAAAAGACCTACGCATTGAAATGGCCGAGGTGGATAGTTACAAAATATTCCCTATCGATTTTGACATTTCGAACTACAGCCTACCAGCTCATATTGATAAATTATTTGATGATGCCATTATTTATGCTAAAAATAATAACGAAATCAAACTTCAGGAAGTATGCTATCAGATCGAAAAATATTTTAATTTTCCCGAACCTGATGAGTTAGTAAAAACAGCTGAAGTGCCAGGAGGTATGTATACCAATATGTTAGCTCAATTAAAACAACTTAAACAAGAGCATTTATTACCAACTGTATTAAAAGTTATTCCCGAGGTACGCTTAGCAGCCGGTTGCCCTCCGCTGGTAACTCCTACTAGTCAGATAGTTGGAGCACAAGCCGTTAATTGCGTTCTTGATGCCAAGAATGGCAAACCCTTTTATTCGAACAATTCCATTCAGTTTGTGAATTTAGTAAAAGGACTATATGGGAAAACACCTTTGCCAATTGACCCTGAATTTCGACTAAAAATAGCGGGATCACGCACTCCAATAGCATTCGATTCAAAGTCATATAAAAAGCAAAACAATCCGCTATTACCTCAATACGGTGCAAATATTCGTTTAGCAAACACCGAAAAAGAAGAGTTGTTGCTTGAGCTTTTCCCAGCTGTAGCGACTAAATTTTTGCATGATAAATTAGATCGAACATTAGGTGCGAAAATTATTCGAATTAGCGAAGAAAAAATTAGAAAGCACGAAGAAGCCAGAGCAAAATACAATGCTTTAAGCAAAGACGAAAAGGAAGAAATATTATTAAAAGGACTTTATTCTTGGATTTAAAAGGTATATTATAAATATGCATTCAAAACCACCCAGAAGGTGGTTTTTTTATGTTGCACACAAAAAAAAACATACTTATTAAATATGAATATTAATGCGTTACGAATACCGCCAAAACAGAGGCATTCGAAATATAAAATCAACATCCTATTTTTTTAGTATGATTATTGAAAATCTGTTCTAATCGAAATCAAAAACCTTTTGTTTAATTTTGAGGTAGAATTACAATAAATACTAAAACCTAAAGTCATGAATAAAATCATATGCCCCATTTCAGCAGATCGTATCAATGAAAATATCCCACGTTTAATTGCACTAATTGTTATCCTTCAACTGGCTCTGTTTATTGTGACAGGATTTTGGCCAATCATCACATTTCTAGCAATAGATTTTTTTCTTCGAAGCAGCAATTACTCAAGATATAGTCCAGTTGGTCGCTTAGCAACCTACTTAGTTAAGATAACCAATAACAAAGGAGCTAAAATTGACAAAGCACCAAAAGTTTTTGCTGCTCGTTTGGGATTCGTATTAACGCTAGCCATAACTGTTTTGTTAGCAGCTGGAAATCAATCTGCTGTTATTATTCTTGCATCGGGCTTAATAGCATTTGCAACCCTTGAATGTGTATTTAATTTATGCGTAGGTTGTTATATTTATTCTTGGATTATCTTACCTTTTGCGAACCAAAATAGTTAATAAACACATCAACCAAGCATAAAAATGCTTAATTTCGGGGCATAAATCCTCATGTTTCATGCTGCACCCCGATACCGAACTTAAGTTTATTCACCCAAGCATTGGCTATGGGATTATAGCTCTCAAATTCATTCCCAAAGGAACCATAACATGGGTTCGCGACGAGCTCGACAGAGAATTTACAAGTGTTGAACTAGATAAATTAAACCCTGCGCTAAAAGAGACTATTCTAACCTATTGTTATCGCAACCACTTGGGTAATTACATTTTTTGTTGGGATCACACCAAGTACATTAATCACAGTCATTCTTCGAACACAATGCCAACGCCTTATGGCTTTGAAATAGCCATAACCGATATTCAACCAGGCGAAGAAATAACCAACGATTATGGGACTTTAAACATTATCGAACCTTTCTCGCCTTACGAGTCGCCCGAGCACCGTAAAACAATTAATCCCGATGATATTCTGCGTTTCCATCAACTATGGGATACCCAAATAAATGAAGCCTATAAGCATGTTTCGGACGTTAAACAACCCCTCAAAAGCATCTTAACCGAAGATCAAAAAGAAGTAATTGAATTAATCTCAAGGGGGAATTACATGCCTAAATCAATTCTCAGTAACTTATACAACCAAAAAAAGAGCTTGAATTCTATTTAATAATTAGTCTTTGCAAGAAAACTCCAAATACTGCGTTATTCTCATTTTGAAAACAGTCATTCACAAAAGAGAACTCCTTGATTTTCAAAATTTCGAAAGCCTTGTCTTTGAAGCATTCTTATCAAAGACTGTGAAAAATACAGTTTTCGTGCAGACACTAATTAGGAGAAAAGCTTTAGGCATTTGAGAGCCAAAATGAAAGTTTGATTAAATTTTCTTTAAAATAACACAACGCTTGCGGTTAATTCAAAAACCTATTCGGTTTGACAATCAACCACCATACACAATACTTTAACAGGCTTTAAAACACCCGACTTCAAGAAGTTTTCTGAAATGATTGTGTCTTTCACCCAAAAACTTGAACCGTGGAAAACCAAGTTAAACAAACTATTGTTTTATACGGATTTTTTAATGCACAAACAAACTGGCTTTTCAATGAGCGGCGTTCAGTATAGAGCCATTCCAATGGGTCCTGTCCCAAATAATTTTAATAGTATTTTTGAATATTTAGCAAATAAAGAAGAACTGAACATTTGTTATGCCAACTTTTCGGATGGTGTTAAAGGTGAACAATTTAAGCCAAATCAAAGCAATACTTTTAATAAGGAAATATTTACCGAAATCGAATTGCAAATATTAGATTCGGTAGCGGAAAGATTTAAAAATACGACGACACAAGAAATAATTGATATAAGTCATAAAGAAAAGGCTTGGCTTGAAATAATGTAGAAAAGAAATTGATTGATTACAATTATAGTTTTGTTTTAAATTAATATTTTATCGTACACCTTCCCGCTCAAGAAAAAAGGAGTAAAGTAAAGAAGAAATCAATAACGGGCTATTGCTGACAATGCCTATAAATCACAAGGCGGCAATCGCTGGTTTCGCAATCTATAAAACAGAAAGAGAGCTAGTTTTTAAGAACTGCTCTCTTTTTATATTTTCATTACTAGAATTTTCTTACATCCTTGGAGGAACATCAATTCCCATGAGCCACATGGCATTTTTAATTGTATTTCCAACAACTCCGCACAACTCAACTCGCATCAGTCGTATGGCTTCGTTTTCTTCGAACAAAATAGGCGATTCGTGGTAAAACTGATTGAATTCCTTTGCCAAATCATACACATAATTGGCTACAAAAGCCGGGCTATAAGCATCCGAGGCTTCGGAAACAATTGTTGGAAAATTCAGCACCAACCGTAGCAAATTATTCTCTTTACCAGTTAATGATAATTCAGTGCTAGCCAACTGGTTTGTATCGATATTACTCTCTACTGCTTTGCGCAATATTGAATGAATTCGAGCATAGGTATATTGAATGAATGGACCTGTATTGCCATTAAAATCAATCGATTCAACTGGATTGAAGGTCATATTTTTCTTAGGATCTACTTTTAAGATAAAGTATTTCAATGCTCCCAAAGCAATCATCCTGTATATTTGTTCAGCATCTTCAGAACTGTAGCCATCGAGCTTACCCAATTCCTGCGACATTTCGCGAGCCGTATCAATCATTCCAGCCACTAAATCATCAGCATCTACAACAGTACCCTCACGCGATTTCATTTTCCCATGAGGCAATTCAACCATACCATACGAAAAATGAAACAAGTCCTTTCCCCATTCAAACCCAAGCTTATCTAACAAAACAGACAACACTTGAAAGTGATATATTTGTTCATTTCCAACAACATACACCATTTTATCAATCGTATAGTCATCGTAACGAAGTTTTGCTGTGCCAATATCCTGAGTCATATACACACTGGTGCCATCGCTACGCAAAAGCACTTTTTCATCTAATCCATTCGCAGTTAAATCAGCCCAAACACTGCCATCCTCTCGCTTATAAAAGGCATTTTTGGCTAAACCTTCCAAAACCATATCACGACCAACGGTATAGGTATTGCTTTCGTAATAAATCTTATCAAAATCAACGCCTAAGGCTTTGTAGGTTTCATCGAACCCAGCATAAACCCACTCGTTCATAGTTTTCCAAAGCGAAACAACCTGTTCATCCCCAGCTTCCCATTTAAGAAGCATTTCGCGAGCTTCGGCCATTAAAGTTGATTTTTTTTCAGCCTCTTCCTGAGATAAACCACTTTCTCCCAATTGGGCTAACTCTTTTTTATATTCTTTATCAAACACAACATAGTACTCACCAACCAAATGATCTCCTTTCATGCCGGTAGACTCAGGTGTTTGGCTCTTTCCCCACTTTTGCCACGCGAGCATCGATTTGCAAATATGAATTCCTCTATCGTTCACGATATTGGTTTTAACAACCCTAAAACCATTAGCTTGAGCTACGCGAGACAATGAAAATCCTAATAAATTATTGCGAATATGACCTAAATGTAAAGGCTTATTTGTATTTGGCGATGAATATTCAATCATCATTAAAGGAGATGAATCATCAACTTTTTTAAATCCAAATGATTGATTGCCAACAATCGAATTGAGCTGCTCAATCCAATAAGAATGCGTTAAGGTTAAATTTAAAAACCCTTTAATAACCTTATAAGATGCAACTTCGGGTAAATTAGTTTGAATATACTTTCCAATTTCTTCACCTGTTATTTCGGGATTTTTCTTCGACAATTTTAATAGTGGAAATACAACAACTGTAAAATCACCCTCCATACCTTTTCTGGTAATTTGCGTTTGTACTAACACTGAATCAAGTGATTCGCCATACAAATCAGTAATCGCTACAGCTACAACTTCCTTTATCTTAAGTTCCAAATTCATACCTATTTATATAAAACTTTGATCTCTATTTTTTGAGATGCCAAAGATAAAAACTTTCTATTAGAAATCAGGGAGAATTCAAGCGATACCAATCAATTTCACAAAAACTAAGGAGTTAATTCAAACGATATGGTAATTAAAAACTCACCATCTATGGGCTTGCCTAATTGAGTAGCGGGCAGCCATTGCCAATTAGCAGGAAAATCTTGAGCAACTTTCATAACCGCAGCATCAATATCAGGCGATAATTTATCAACTAAATACATACCCCAAACCTCACCTTCTTTATTAATTTTAAGCGCCAAAACAACCTCTCCAGACAAGCTATCTTTAACCGATTTCTGAGGATAAAACAGCTGTTGGGCAATAAAAAAATGAGGAATTAAAGGACTTCCTTTAAACAAACATGGCGTTGCCAATTTCGTATCACGTTCCCCAGACAAACGTATTATACGATTTGTTGAATAGTCATATTCATACTCAAAAATGCCATCTAAATTAAAATATTGCCAAAAACCCACCCTTTCATTTTGCTTATAAGAGCCCTTTTCGATGAGCTTATTTTTATAATAATTCAAAAACAATCCATTTTTAACAGTGGTATCTTTGGCTAAAACATCAGCTTCAACACGATAATTACCGCTAATCTGATGAACACGAATAGATCGAGATTGCGCCTGTAATCCCACGGTAATTATTAACCCTATTATAATTAGCTTCAATTTCACCAACAATTATTTTATTTAGCAACTGTTTAAATGAATAGATAGGAAGAATAATAGACATTAGACTGATAGATAAAATATTTTAGATATTTCCAGATGGGAAACATTCTATTTTCATCTTCTTATCTTCTATAATCTTATCTTCTATAATCTAAAAATAAAGACATCTATAAATTTAAACAGCTTCTTAAAGATAATAAAAACAGGTAGTATTTATCAACTACTATCTGCAAAGTGCTAAAACAACGTTTTCACCTTACCAAAAAACGAGCCAACTTAAGCATGAAAAAACAGTTGACAGAGATTTGTTTTTGAGACTAAAAAGCTTATGCCACAATGATACCGTGAAAATTTATCTTTTTCAGGCGCTTTATGTTTATCGCTGCGAAGACACCTAGAATAATTTGAAGTTTATTGAATCGGAACTTTTGGTCTAAATCAAGACTAAAATCATGAAGCGATAGCAGTTCTGTCGAAAAAAACAATTGAAAAAAAAATCCCTAGACACACAGATTTGTGAATAGGGATTTATAAAGACTTTAAAAGTTTGTAGCAAATATAAAGGTTGACTTAATGATAGAAAAACACTTCGCAATTCTAGCTTAAATTCTAACCCTAATTGTAGATTGTTAACGCCAATAAGCAACATCAACTCTAGATAGCTATCTTTTAAACAATCTAACAATAATAAATTAGACCTTTTTAGGATCTTGACGAGTACGATAACGTTCCTTTGCTTCTTCAGGATCTGCGTCAATTGAAATATACAACTTAGTTTTAAAATCAATCACAACCTCCTGAAGTTTCGTTAAATCAGGTGTTTTAAATTCACTTTGTTTCTTGTCGTACATGTTACTCCTTTTTGTTACCGCCATATCACTTTATTTAGTTTTAATCATGATTTCATTCTCTATACATGATCAACTAATCATGCACATTCGAAGATTTTCCTTATTATTCATTAAAATTTCAACTACCTCAAAAGAGTTTTTCTTGATATTGAGTGTAAATTCACTTAAATATTTATATAGTTAATTAAACCATTGACTTAATTATCTTTTTAATATTTTCGTATTATCGCTTCTCAACTTTTGACAATCTTTAATAACAAACAGTTAATTATCAGGAAAGTTTAATTAAAAAACAAAGATAGCCTTAAATATGGATAAATTTTATTAAAAGCAAATTAAAGTCGATGCTTTTCAATTTTTATTCAACGAAAAGTGAAAATATGTATAAATGTTTCTTTAAGCAATCAGATTTAAACGCATTACCATCATTATTAAGTCATATTTACCGACTAACAAAATTGATTTAATGACTCTATCAAAATTATTGCCAATTAAAAAGCAGCATGATTTTAAACTATTTCGACCTCTTATCAACAAAATAATCTGAGCTTAAATTCATCGGATTTTCATATATTGTTATAAATTTAACCTCACACTAAATTATAAAATCAACACTTTAGAATTAAACTCAATAGCTAATTTTTTTTCATCAAACTATCACTATTAACCGACAAAACATAAATCTTGTCGGTTTTTGTTTTCTATATTGTTGTATAATAATAGGTTGCATAAATATTTTTTGGTTTTTCAAAAACCTACCCCCCTCAAAAGAGCGACATTTGTATGCCCACAGGGCTT
>JBBQUP010000045.1:0-27292 GCA_038212305.1 Bacteroidales bacterium | reverse complement strand
GAGGGTAGGCGTTCCTACATAAAGCGCATAACAAGTCGAAATAAAAGCCCTGTGGGCATACAAATGTCGCTCTTTTGAGGGGGGTAGGTTTTTGAAAAACCAAAAAATATTTATGCAACCTATTATTATACAACAATATAGCTTGTAATTAAGTGCTCCTCTGAGATTTTCGTGATCATCAAACAATATTGTTGTTTGATGTATATCAAGTAGTTTATCGAGATTGTTTTCTAATATATTTTTGATGATACCATAGTTTACTCTTGCGCCACGCAATGCTCTTTTACAAGCAGCCTCAAAACGAACGAATTCATATATTTCCGACAACCGTTTTAGGCCTAAACAAGCGTTGTAGGTTTGTTCGATAAAATCTTTCGATGCGAGTACTTGAGTGAAAACAGAGGTTGCATTTTCGCCAACTTTAGCAGCATGAGCCAAGAAGAAATCGGCATCCCAACCCAATGTTTCGTTGTATTTGAGGTGTTTTTCGGGTATGTGGTCGGGTATAGTGGAATAGGAGTGCTTTCGGAAATTGCGTTTATGAGTTGCTATTCGTTCGAACCCAATAAATATTTCAACACTTTGCTGATCATAAACGATATTCGTTTTTTGTCCAATGTGCTTATATGGAACACTATACAGATGATAATCTTCACCCAAAACAACATGATAATTTCGTTGAACTTTGGCACTTGTAGCGTGCTTTATAGTAAATGGTTCTGCCGGAAGTGGCTTTAAATGAGGTTTTTCGATATTTATAAAACGTTCGCTACGGCTGCCTGGGAGTTTCTGAAACGAGCTCTGATTGTGAAGCTCCAACAACTCGCGTATTCGTTTATTTAAATCAAAAAGAGAGAAGAATTCTTCGTTTCGCAATCGAGCATAAATACGCAGATAAGAATGATAAACACTGTTCTCGACACTTGGCTTGTCTTTGGGTTTTCGTGGTCGTGTTGCCTCTAAATTGGTATTGTAATGAACCGCCCACTGGGTGGCGAGTTCCTGAAATTTAAACTCATAACGACTGTTCTTATCGATGTATTGTTTCATATTGTCGCTTAATATGTTGCGAGGCACTCCGCCGAGATATTCCAAGCATCGATTGAGCGCACAAAACATCGGCTCTTGTTTAGCTGAGCAAAGGGCTTCAACGTAAGTGTATCCGCTGCATGGTAATGTGCAAACTAATACTGGACATGCAATAAGCTCACCTGTACTAGAATCGAAGTAATGAAGCTGTTTTCCAGTAAAATCGATTTGTAAATATTCGCCTGCACGATGAGAAAAATACATTGTCGCTTGGCTTAGCTTCAAATGCTGCGAAAAATACTCGCAAAACTGCGTATAACCATAACCATCGGGGTGTTTTAATCGATATTCTTCCCACAACAATAAGCGAGTTACACCTGTTTGTGTCAGTTCGTTTTTGACGATTTGCAAATGTGTTTTGAGCTCATCTAAACGGGGCTCAACGATATTGGTTATCACCGTATTGTAAGCGATTGAACAAAGATTCTCATCGCTATATTGCAATAAATCATCGTTACTCAGACCAGTAGCTTCTAGTTTTTTGATATAACCATCGAGGGTTACTCTATGGATTGGTAAAGATTTGGAAATCTTTAATTTACTAAACCCGTGGGCTCGTAATTGAATAATTCGTCTAATCTGTGTCATGTTAATCGATTTGTTTGCCATTGTACCTTTTTTAAGTGAGGTACAAAAGTCACAAATCAATCTCTTTTTAAATAGAATAAGTTGTACCCTTTGATCCGAAACGAGTTGTACAGTTTATGCCGGAATGTCAGCCGAAGTGAAGGCTGCGCCTCCCGCCAAAAAAACTTTTTTCACCTAAAAATAAGCCTGAAAAGTTGTACACTTTGATCCGAAATATATTGTACAGTTTAAAGCGAAATTAGTTGTACAGTTTGCTCCGAAATATTCAGATTGTAGCTGAAAACGGAAACTACTCACACAAAATCATTTACACAAAAGGCGAAGTGATTGAAGCGATTAAAAACTTTCAGAACAAAATGGCTCAATTAAGAACCGAGTTCATCAATTCTTATCTGTCAACGGGAACAATTATAGGCGCTGATCTTAGATATTGCATTTGTTGTGGAGGTTGGCTGATTACAATTGATGGGACAAATTAAAATTTTGACTCACTTCCCATTAATTCAAATTTTAATTTAGAAACAGCCACTTTTCCGCTTAA
Organism: Bacteroidales bacterium; assembly: GCA_038212305.1. Lineage (GTDB taxonomy): Bacteria > Bacteroidota > Bacteroidia > Bacteroidales > Marinilabiliaceae > JBBQUP01. The sequence goes on along the minus strand of JBBQUP010000045.1, from coordinate 25,074 downwards.
TGTAAAACTCGATTGGAAACAAATAAACATCAATTGTGGACAATGGATTATGATACAACGAATTGTTGCTGAATAGGTTATTCTAAGTTTAACAATCAACTGAAACCCCAAACCTTAAACCTTAAACCTTTAACCTCAAACCCTAAGTCCCTAAACCTAAATCATCACAACTCCATAAACCCTCAACGCATCATTAACCAATCTCAACTTCTCATCCACTTGTGCATCGGGTATTTGAGGGAAAAACTGATGATGAGCGATGGTCATGCCACAGAACTCAAAAATTTCGGTTCCCAAAGTATGCTCAAAGGCCGAAAGCAGATCTTTCTTTGCATAATCCTCTAACGAATTGCCCATGCTGGTAAAGAGCACCACTTTTTTATTTTGTAGCAATCCTTCCTTACCATCTTCCCCAGCCTTATAGGCAAAACCGTAGGAAAAAACCCTATCAATATACCCTTTTACAATGGCAGGATAACCAGCCCACCACAATGGAAATATAAAGGTTACTAACTGTGCATCCGAGAGGTGTTGTTGCTCAATGGCAATGTCTTCGGGTGTTTTACCGTTTTTTAAGAGCGTTAAATCCATTGGAGACAACACGGGATTGAAATTCATTTCATACAAATCTCTCACAATGACTGTGTGCCCCTGTCGAATGGTTTCCGCCACAATGGCCTCTTTTAATTGATTGCTAAAGCTCTTTTCTGATGGATGAGCATATATAATTAAGTGATTCATTTTTTAATTTTAGTATCAAGATGATTAGTATCGAGTATCAAGATTGAAGAATTTGGAGTTTAGGGGTTAGAGTTTAATGTTTAATATTCAAGCTAGTCTCTTCTTATGTCTTGTGTCTCATTATCACATTAACTCATTAGCATATTAACCCATTAGCACATTAACCCATTAGCACATTAACCCATTAGCACATTAGCACATTAACCCATTATCTCATGTTTTGTGTCAAAGATACTATTTAGAATTATTTTAAATAATTATTTAGAAAATTAATTTAACCGCAGGTTGTAAATACTAGCTTTGATAAGTGTAATTTTGTTAGTTTGCAATTACTAATTAATCATCTAAAAATTCGTAAGCGGCAAAATTCATCAAATATTAAAGTACAAAAACCAATCACCTGTGACGTCAAAATCACCTCAACTCATACTTGTTTTTACCGAGCGACGAAAGCTTGGGCTCACTGTCATCCCCTATCTTGCTTCGGAGATGTTGGATGAACCTAAAATTGAACTCCACGAACAACTTACCACCGAGCGAATCGCCACCAGTGGATTAAACCTAAACGAATCGGAGAAACAGCTAATTCGAGCATTGGAAGAGATTAGCGATCAACGCCTACACAAAAAATTCTCGAAAGAAAAAAATGTTAAACAATTTTTCGATAATTTAACGCATGAATTAATTGAAAAACGAATTCGGCCTGAAATTGAAAAACGTATTCAACAATGCTTTAATATACTCACTGACCTACCAAACCTCCCGGTATTTTATAAAAACACAACCTATTCGCATTTATACTTAAGCGACCGGGTTAAAATTGCAAATAAAGAAACCAAAGCCATTTTTAATTTCGATTTGCTTCCCGATGCCATTTATTACCGACTGAAAATTTGGGATGAGGAGCGTGAGTTTGGATTGCTCAATCGCGAATTACTTTTTATTACTCATGAACCATGTAGCTTTTTATTGAACCATAAACTTTATCGATTTATTGATATCGACAGCAGCAAAATAAAACCATTTCTTTCCAAATCGGCTGTCGTTGTTCCAACATCGAGTGTAAAAAGCTACATGCAAAAATTTGTTCTCAATTGCATCCGCGATTACCATGTGCAAGCCAAAGGGTTCGAAATTAAAGACAAATCAGGTTCACCTAGCACCATTTTATCAGTAGAGCAAGATTTGAATCAATTGGCCGTATTAACACTGAAATTCAGATATGCTCATAAAAACTATTTATCAGGCACCAACTCAAAGGCAGTCGTTGAACTTATTGAACTGCCCAAAGGATATGAGTTTAATAAAATAGACCGACATCTTCACTGGGAAGCTGATGTGATTACCAAACTCAATAATATGGGGCTTGAATTGCTTTCAGGCAGTTATTATCGACCCAAAACGAACGGCTCATCAGATAACAAAGATGTGCTAGCAATTGTAGTTGAATGGTTATCGTTTAATCAAAAAGAGCTAGTAGAACTTGGAATTACCATCGAACAAAAATTCTTTCCTCGCTCCTATTTCACTGGGAAAACAGTCTTCACATCTACCGTTCAAGAAGTTAACGACTGGTTTGAAGTGCGTATAAGGGTTGAAATTGGAACGTTTCGAATACCTTTTGTGAAATTTCGCAAACATCTGATAAACAAAACACGCGAGTTTGAACTGCCAGATGGATCTATATTCATCATCCCAACAGAATGGTTTACTCGTTTTTCGGAGCTATTACCGTTTACAAAAAATAGCGATGATGATACGTTAGTGGTTGAGAAAATGCACTACAACCTTTTAAAGGAATCGGGCAATAAACTCAATGCTTATCATCCGCTCGATATAACGCTCGAAGCATTATCGGCCACACAACTCACTCCGCCCAACTCGCTAAAAGCCACGTTGAGGCCTTATCAAGCCATCGGATATTCGTGGATGATGCAATTGTCGCAAAATAATTTGGGTGGCATTTTAGCTGATGATATGGGCTTAGGTAAAACGCTTCAAACCATTACCACATTGCTTCATCAGTATGAGTCGGCCACAAACCAGCAAATAGAACCAACCCAATTGAGTCTTTTCGACTCGAAACCCATTCAAGGCTTTAATGCCGGTAAATTGGCTCCCTCGTTAATTGTGATGCCAACATCGCTACTCCACAATTGGGAGTCCGAAATTAAACGCTTTGCTCCTTCCCTCAAAATATATATGTACACAGGCCAGCAGCGCATACGTTCTAAAGAGGTTGGGAAAATACTCAAGCATTATCATGTTATTTTAACATCATATGGTTTGCTTCGCAATGATATTGAGTTTTTATCGACCATACGGTTTCATTATTTGATTTTAGATGAGAGTCAGAACATAAAAAATCCCTCATCGAAAATTTATGAAGCGGTTATGGAGCTACAAGGATCACACCGATTAACGTTAACCGGTACGCCCATCGAAAATTCGCTGACCGATTTGTGGGCTCAGATGAATTTTGCAAACAAAGGAATTTTAGGATCGCTCAATTTCTTTAAAAACAAGTTTGCTACAGCCATTGAAAAATTTAAAAGCGAAGAACGCGAGAAACAGCTTCAGGTGCTTATTCAACCCTTTATCTTACGTCGAACCAAAGATGCTGTTGCCAAGGATTTACCTCCACTCACTGAACAAACCATTTATTGCGACATGACGCCTGAACAACAAAAAGTTTACGAGCGTGAAAAATCGGGAATTCGCAACGAATTGCTCAAAGTAATGTCGAACCCTGGCAAGGAAACTGGACTCATGGCACTTCAAGCCTTAACGCGACTGCGCCAATTAGCCATCCACCCCAAACTCATCGATGAAAATTACGAAGGCTCATCGGGAAAATACGAACAGATAATTGAAAACTTGAGCAATGTGGTAGAAGAGAAACACAAAGTATTGGTTTTTTCAGCCTTTGTAAAAGACTTGGAACTGATTGAAAAAGAGATAAATGCCCGAAAATGGCAATATGCGAAACTAACCGGATCAACCATTGATAGAGCCGGAACCATTGCGCAATTTACGAATAACGATGAGTGCAGGATTTTCCTCATCTCGCTAAAAGCTGGCGGTGTGGGATTAAACCTTACTCAAGCCGATTATGTGTTTATGCTCAACCCATGGTGGAACCCCGCTGCCGAAGCACAGGCAATCAATCGTGCCCATCGGATTGGGCAAACAAAAAGCGTGTTTGTTTATAAATTTATCTCTTCAGGAACAATCGAAGAGAAAATTGCTCGTTTACAAGAGAAGAAATCACTGTTGGCCGAAACCTTCATCAATTCAAACAATCCATTTAAAAATTTATCATCCAACGAGATTAAAGAACTTTTTGCATGATAATTGTTTAACTATAAATTCAATTTAAAAATAAAAGATATGCGCACACTCATTTTAGGATTTTTGCTTATTTCGAGCCAATGGATGATGGCACAAAACACACCATCAGACAGTATGATAACGCAAACCCGCTCAATAGGCTCGTTCGACAAAATAAAAGCAGGAAAAGGCATTAATGTCACCCTAACCGAAGGGAAAAAAGAGAGTTTGGAAATTCGCATTAAAAACGGATTACCCAGTGATGTATTGGCCGATTTAGAAGGTAAAACACTTAATATTCGCATGAAGACCCAAATTGCAAAGGGACTGGCCGTAAGCGTTTATGTGACCTATGTTAAACTTTACGAAATTAGTGCTGGTATGGGTTCCACCATCGATGGGCAAGGCAGTATTACGGCTGATCGGTTGGTTTTAAATGCAGGAATTGATTCGTACATTGATCTTGAAGTTTATGTAAAAACCCTGCAAGCCAGTGTAACCGCTGGTAGGATAACCCTTGAAGGTACAGCAGACTCTCAAGAGATTAATTCCAGCACAGGCGGTAAGTTTTTTGGCGAAAATCTGACAAGCAAAGAAGCATTTGCAAAAGCAAGTACAGGTGGTTTGATTCAAGTGAATGCCACGCAAAAATTGAATGCAAATGCCGCAGCCGGAGGAAAAGTTCAATACACCGGAAATCCTGCAAAACTTGAAAAACAAGAATCGTTTGGTGGAAAAATTGAGGAACTGGAAGAATAGGAAGAAGACTATAAGAGAGGAAGATAAAGAGATATTTAGACAGATGGATGAGATGTTCATTTCTATCTGTCTTCTTATGTAAAATTCTTCCCTCTATAAATCTGAATATAAACCAAATAGTAAGTAACCAATTATGAGAAAATATTGGATTCTTATCATACTTTTCATTTCAGGACTCACGATTTCTGCGATTAATCCTCATGACTATTTCACATGGATTTTAGAAGTATTTCCAGCAATTATTGGATTTTTAATACTCATCTTCACTTTCAAACGATTTACGTTCACATACTTAACTTATGTTCTCATTTTAATTCACTGCTATATACTTTTTGTTGGAGGGCATTATACTTATGCCGAGGTTCCTTTGTTTGATTGGATAAAAGAAATATTTCATCAACCCCGAAACAATTATGATAAGGTAGGGCACTTTGCTCAAGGATTTGTCCCTGCAATGATTATCAGAGAGCTTTTCGTTCGACTTCAGGTGGTTAAAAAGAGCTCATGGCTCTCTTTCTTAACTGTTTGTGTTTGTGTTGCTATCAGTGTTTTTTATGAATTATTAGAATGGTTTGTCGCAATCGTTTCAGGCCAATCCGCTGAATCATTCTTAGGGACACAGGGTTATGTATGGGATACCCAATCGGATATGCTATATGCTGCAATTGGTGCTGTGTGTATGATTATTTTTATGTCGAAAATACAAGACAAACAAATTACCAACATAAAAACATTGACTTAATTTAATATGACATTAACTTTTCTATATGATCTGTGGTTGCTAAATGAAACTATCTTACTAGGAATTTTCGAATTTGAACCCGGTTGCTAAAATAAAACCTAGCCACATAAACACCACTAGCCCAGCCATATGCATTAATATCATCAGAGCCTTGGAATGAACTTCCAAGTGATTTTATACTAACTAATTTTCCAGTCAAATTATAAACTTCAACTTTATTTAAAGTCATCATTTCCCACGAAAATGAGAATTGATTATTGTCACTTACCGATTGAAAATCCAAATTCACCAAAGGACTCCAAAATCCACTTGTGTCTTGATAAACAACATCAGAAGCCAGTAAATCCAAATAAACGGATGTTTTTAATCCCGAAGGATTAATTTGTGGAAATGCGAACCATTCCCCGTTTTTTCGAATATAAGCACTATTTTGCGATCGAATTAGCTTTGATGATTGCCAATAAACCCCTAATGAATCATCTGGAGAATCATAATCATATTCTACTCCAACAATCACAGGTTGAATCACATTAATTGGAGTATCAAACAAAAATAAATTCTCGCTTTGTTCTTTTAACGAAGATAACGGAATATTATTCTTTGATGCAACCACTGAGCTCGGAACTCCCAAATTATCATATATTTTAAGGTGACAATAACGATTAGGTGTTTTAGAACTTTTTCCAACCATTAAATATACTCCATAAATTTTAGCAGATTTAATATATGGGAATGTTTCTGCAAAGGCATCAGTTTTTTGAGTATTCTGTCCCATCCAAAAACCAAAACTAGCATTAGATTTTTCGCGATAAATAGCACTATCACCCAATTGTTTATTGGATATTCGAATGATGGTATCGGCTCCATAATATGCTGATCCAACTAATGATGTTTTGCCAGTACTTAATGGATCCAACCAATGCTTTAGTTGTGAATCATTTGCTGTTAAAAAGTCCCATGACTTATTAAGCCTTGCATAGTATTCGTTTGTTGGAGACGAACAAGTTGCTCCTCCTCCACTTAATGATCCAATGAGTAAACCCGATTTATTGAATAATCCACATCCTGAAGATCCGGGTTCGGTTACTCCACTGGCATATCTATTTATTCTCCAATGAGCATCGGTATAGAACGAACCAAATGAAAAAGTAGTAGAAATTGGAGCGGTAGTTGATTTAGCAATTTTTTTCACATCGCCCCATGGATGATGTATCGCATAAACGGGGTCGGAAATTGATGATGCCAATGTCCAACCTGCCCAATAAGGGCGAAAAACTGCAGGAGGTTTTTGCTTTATTTCAACTAATGCAACATCTAAATTATTAACTTTCATTCGAAGGTATGCTCCCGATAAACTTTGCAAGTTAGTACCTTCAATGAAACCATTACATCCAGGCGCTTGATAATTAAAAAAGAACACCATGGTTTGGTTTAAGTTAGCATACTTTAAACAATGCGCAGCTGTTAAAAAGTAAGGTTTCCCATCGTTAGAGGTATTATTCAACAAAGTACCGGAGCACAATTCGGTACCATCAACAATTATTTTACAAACAGATTTCGATACTTCTGGAACTGGATTTTCGCATGTTACATTAACATTACAAACATCTGATCCGCCAAATCCGATTGATTTTAAACTCATTAACCCATAAACTCCCAAAAAATCATGATTAATAGCTCCTATTTTAATTTGAGCCTTTTTAGTTACTTCTGGAAACTCAATGTATTCAACAATTATTTCATCGCCAACAACTGGCGTTGTCGCAAAACATCCTTCGGGAACATTGTTAAGTGAGGTATATTTCCCTAAAATCATACTTCTATCCGGGTTATAAATATAGAGCTCGCTACCTTCAGGCAAGATAAATTTATCGAAAATAATATTCAATGAATAAGCTCCAGCAGAACGTATGGCTAATCGCCAAAACCTTGTTCCATCAGGTAAATAATCCCATTTGCCTGAATTCTCAAGTGTATAATTAACAAAAAATGGATGAGCAAAACGTAAAGAAACCGATTTTGAATAACTCAACTTATCAGAAGAGGATAATTGAGGCATATTAATAAAAGGTAGATGAAAACTATTGCTTTTTAAGTTCCCTCTCGATATTGGAGCTCCTCCATAACTCAATTGCCCCAATACATTTGCAGATATAAATAGTATTGATAATACTCCAATCCAAATTATCTTCTTTGTCATAAATTTCACAATAGGTCGAATCTAAATTATACTTTTTTTTAGAAACAATGTTGTGTTAATTATGACTCTTTTTAGAATTGGAAATCAATATTTATTTAATTGAAACAATTAAAAAATAAATATCAAGCCAAATGCTTTTATTCTAGATGTTTATAATTAAAAGCTCAAACAACCACCGCATTTCATTATTTGTAAATCTTACAAACTTGTTCCCCATTTAAAACAGATAAAGCATTTTCAGCCAATGCAAACATCTCGTCTTCTCCTGCATACACAATAACTGGCCCAATAAAGGAGACCATTTTTTTTATTATTTCAACAATGGGCTTGCTATGAGCAATACCACCTGTAATAATAATTCCATCAACCTTACCTTCTAACACCACAGAGCATGCACCAATTGATTTTGCAATCTGATAGGCCATAGCATCTAAAACTAAGCGTGCTTGCCGATTACCATTTTGAGCCATTTGTTCCACTTCATGAGCTTGGTTTGTTCCAAAATAGGCCATCAAGCCACCTTTCCCATTAATAAGTTTCTGAACTTCACCTTTTGTCATCTTACCGCTAAAACAAAGTTCAACTAATTGTCCTGAAGGTAAAGTTCCTGCACGTTCTGGGGAAAATGGACCAAAACCATCTAAAGCATTGTTAACATCAACTACCCTACCTTTTTTATGAGCTCCCACTGAAATACCTCCACCTAAATGAGCCACAACAAGGTTTAAGTCCTCATAGTTTTTCTGAAGTGCTTTGGCATAATTTCGAGCAACAGCTTTTTGATTTAAAGCATGAAAAATTGATCGTCTTTTCATATTGGGATGCCCTGTTATTCGAGCTATCTCATCCAACTCATCCACAACAACCGGATCGGCAATAAATGCACGAGCCGACGGCAACGATTTGGCAATATCAGCTGCGATAAGTCCTCCTAGATTACTGGCATGTTCTCCTTGAATACCAATTTTTAAATCTGTAATTAACGCATCATTTACTTCATACACACCCGATTCAATGGGCTTAACCAATCCTCCACGACCTACTACTGCAACAATCTCACTTATAAGTATTTCAGCATGTTTGAGTTCGTTAAAAATAATCTCTTTTCGAAACTCATACTGGTCTGATATATGACTAAATCGACTTAATTGATCCACAGGATGACGAATTGTTTTAACAAAAACAGATTTAAACCCTTCATAAACAGCAATTTTTGTTGATGTAGAACCAGGGTTTATTACCAATATTTTATGTATCATGAATCAATGAATTAAAATAAACAACAACTAATAAAGATGCAACTAAAACATATTATCTAATCATTCAAACCATTTTAAGCTAGGCTAAAACAGCCAGCAAAATACTGTCGTATTTCGATTCTTCTGAGTCGCTTCGAGATGTTAAAACAATTGGAGCAGTTGCTCCTAAAACGATTGAGGCTACTTTTGCTTTAGCGAAGAATACCAATGATTTATAAAGTACATTACCAACTTCTATATCAGGCATCAATAGCAAATCGGTATCTCCAGCTACTTCGCTTTTAATACTTTTTTGTCTCGCACTTTCATAACTTATTGCATTGTCAAAAGCCAAAGGGCCATCGATAATACAATTTTGAATTTGATCTCGTTGATTCATTTTCGACAATAATGCCGCATCCAACGTAGCTTGCATGTTCTCGTTAACCATTTCTACCGCTCCCAAAACAGCTATTTTAGGCAATGGGATACCTATTGCGTTTAAGTACGTTACTGAATTATTTATAATTGCAATTTTATCCTGCAAATTAGGTGCAATATTCATTGCAACATCAGTAACTGCAATTAGCTTATGATAAGTATCTACCTCAAATAAAGCAATATGAGATAAGAGTCGTCCCGATCTCAATCCCCATTCTTTGTTTAAAACACCTTTTAATAGTATTGGTGTAGCCACTTTGCCTTTCATTAAAATATCTGCATCTCCACGACTCACCATTTTAACGGCTATCTCAACGGCCTTGGTGGAATCTGGTTCATGAATAAAGTGTTCTTTTTCAAAAACATATCCTTTTCTGGCAAGGATTTTCTCGGTATCAGGCTGAGAACCAACCAAGAATGGCTCAATAATCCCCTTTTTATAAGCAAGATAAATAGCATCTAAGCTATGCTCGTCTTGACATACAGCAAGAACCAAACGTTTTTTTATCTTTTTGGATAAAATAATATTTTCTAAATCCGATAATGATTTAAACATATCAAATCAATTAATTCATGAATGCAAACTTAATATCTAAAAACAACTGTTTAATAGAATAGTTGCAAAAACTATTCTGAATACACAAAACTCTGAACTAAATTAAAGAAAATTATCTCGTGCATTCAGAAATCACTTAAGCCAATTTAAGATTGCCGAATGAAGTTAACGATTTGACAACTCTTCAACAATGACTTTTGTATCCTCTGCGATAACCAATTCCTCATTAGTTGGAACCACCATAACGGTAACTTTACTGCTTTTAGAACTAATGACTTGCTCTTTACCTCGAATGGTTTTATTAAGAGCTTCATCCAGTTCAATTCCTAAAAACCCCATATCTACGCAAACACCCGATCTTGTTAGAGCACCATTTTCACCAATACCTCCAGTAAAAATTAGTACATCAACTCCTCCCAAGGCAGCTATGTACGATCCAATATATTTTTTAATGCGATAATCATACATTTCTAAGCCTAGCTGAGCCAAAGCATTACCAGATGCTGCGGCAGCTTCAATTTCACGCATATCCGAAGAAACGCCAGTAATGCCAAGCATACCACTATGTTTATTAAACAAAGTGCTTGCCGAACGAGTTCCAATAACTTCTTTATCCATTATAAAAGTAGCAGCACCTAAATCTAAATCGCCAGCCCTTGTTCCCATAATTAAACCTTCAAGCGGGGTAAAACCCATTGAAGTGTCAACCGATTCTCCATTTTTAATAGCAGCTATTGAAGCCCCGTTGCCTAAATGACAAGATATAATTCTGGTTTTATTATAATCTATTCCTAATGTTTCACAAGCTCTTAGGGAAACATAACGATGACTAGTACCATGAAAACCATATCGACGAATTCCATACTTTTTATACAACGAATATGGAATGGCATACATATAAGCTCGTTTGGGCATACTCTGATGAAATGCGGTATCAAAAACACCTACTTGAGGTACATGAGGAATTAATTGTTGAACAGCATAAATCCCTTTTAAGTTTGGGGGATTATGCAGGGGCGCCAACTCAATACAATCTTCCATTTTCCGAATCACTTCAGGAGTAATAAATACACTCGAATTAAACTCCTCGCCTCCATGAACAACACGATGTCCAACTGCATCAATTTCATCTAAACTCTTTAAACAACCATGTCGTTCGCTAAGCAATACTCCTAAAATATAATCTATTCCAATTTGATGATCTAAAATCTCACCCTCTAACAATACCTTTTCGCCATTCTCTTTCTCATGCTTTAAGAATGATCCTTTTAATCCTATTTTTTCAACAACGCCCTTCCCCATTACCAACCATTCAACACTATTCTCGTTGTATAACTGATATTTAATGGAAGAACTTCCACAATTTAATACTAATATTTTCATTCGTTTATTATTTTCTGTAGCCAAATGGCATGAATAACCAATAAGTAATTGTAATCGAAATTTTCTTTTTAAGTTTCTATTAAGTAATTAATATTTACCCAAGAAATCCTCTTTCGAAACAATTTTTCCATCACCATCATAATGATAAAAACCTGCTCCCGACTGAACACCGTAGCGTTTTGCCCGAACAAGTCGCCGAATAATTGGACTTACTTTGTATTTACTTTCACCGAATTCATCATACAAATTTTCCATCCATTTGATCACCTTATTCAAACCAATAATATCAGCTGTTCTAAACGGACCAAATCTCATTCCAAGTCCAATTTCAATGGTCTTATCAATGTCGCTCATGGTAGCCACACCTTCCATTAAAGTTTCACAAGCTTCATTAAGTAATACAACATATAAACGTACACTCACCAAGCCTGCCGATTCAGCTACTGGAATAACATCTCTATTAATTAGTTTTACAAATGTGCAAACTTTTTCATATACCTCGTCTGAAGTATATAATCCTCTAACCACCTCAATAATCCGTGCTTCAGCGGATGTTACAAAGAAATGTAAACTAGCACATCTATCACGATGCTCCAACTCGGCTGCTAACTCACTAATTACCACGTGTGTAGCATTAGTGGCAATAATTGCATCTCGAGAAACAACTTCTTCTACTTTCCGGAATATCTCTTTCCTAATTAAAATATTTCTTTCTCCCGTCGATTCATCAGATCTAATTGCTTCGATAACAAAATCACATTCAGCTAAATCAACGTAATCTAAACTTCCTTTAATTCGAGCCATAATTGCTCGTTTTTCACCCTGAGTCAATCCCCACCCTTCGATAACCGTATCCAAACCTTTTGAAATACTGTCAATTGCAAATTTTATTTTCTCTTCTGATAATTCAATAAAAACAACCTCTATTCCATGCCAACTTGCAATTTGTGCAATCGTTTGACCTTCTTTACCACAACCTATTATTCCAATTCGTGAAAACAAAGTTTTAACTCGTTGTTTTTTACTAAGCGCATATGTTTCAATCGATTCTACAACAATCTCTGCCATGTTCTATATATTTTAAATATTTTCGATTTTATAAAACTTCAATTTTACTTACTCAATATCTCATAATTGAAATATGTTGAGCATTAAAATCAAACAGTTCCTGCACATTGATTGGCTGTAATGGCAACCAAGTTAACAATATCGCTAACCGAACAACCTCTTGATAAATCATTTATTGGGGCAGCCATTCCTTGTAATATTGGCCCAATTGCTTCAGCATGAGCCATTCGTTGAACAAGTTTATAAGCAATATTACCTGTTTCAAGAGTTGGAAAAACCAAAACATTTGCTTTTCCTGCTATTTCACTTCCCGGTGCTTTTTTCTGACCAATCTCAACAATTATAGCTGCATCGGCCTGCAATTCACCTTCAATTTTCAAGTCGGGTGCCATCTCTTTTGCTAATTGAGTCGCACGTACTACTTTATCAACCATTTCGTGTTTTGCACTTCCTTTCGTCGAAAAACTTAACATGGCAATTCGAGGTTCGAACCCAGCAATTGCCTGAGTTGTTCTGCCGGTTGCCACAGCAATTTCGGCTAACTCTTCGGCAGTAGGATTGGGATGAACTGCACAATCAGCAAATACCATCATGCCATCTTCACCAAATTCTTTATCTTTAAATATCATGATAAAAGCACCAGACACAACGCTTATTCCCGGCATGGTTTTTACGTATTGAAAAGCAGGTCTCAATACATCACCTGTGGAATTATCGGCTCCCGCAACTTCACCATCAGCATCACCACTTTTTATCATTAAAACCGATAAATAAAGTGGATCTTTAATTAATTTTAAAGCTTGCTCTTTTGTTAATCCTTTGCTTTTTCGTAATTCAACCATTAAATCTGAATAAGACTCAATTTTTTCATGATTCTCAGGGTCAACGATCTTTGCTAAATGTAAATTGCGCAGCAACAACGATTCAGCTTTTGCCTTTATGGCTTGCTCATTACCAATTAAAATAATGTCACAGAAATTCTCCGCTAAAATAATATCAGCTGCTTTCAAAGTCCGCTCTTCAGTTCCTTCAGGGAGAACAATTCGTTGACGACTAGCTTTTGCTTTTTCCTTGAGATGATCAATAAATTCCATGTCTTAATACAATGTTTGATATATTATTATAAAGTAAACAAAATCAACTAATTAAACAAACAATTTCGAGGTAAAACACTAAACACCTGCTTGAAAATTTAATTCGAAATTGCCATTGCTAGCAATTAAACGACGACCTATTATTTATGTTAAATGACAATCAAAGATGATTAACAATTACATGGTACAAAGTAACAAAACAAAAATGAATTACTTATTAATTTTGCAAACTTTACTTTGCAATTATTGCTTATTTTTACTACTTCTGAATAACACAATATTGAAAATTACTATTACAAATGGTATTAAATAAAAAAAGCGAGTTAACTTATAATCAGTTAACTCGCTTTTTTTAACAACTATTTTTTATCGTAAAGGAGGTGTCCCATTTTTGGTTGTCATTTCAACAACTCCATATCGGCCGTTGTCTCCATATAAATCAATGGCTTTGTTACCTTTTAATATTCTAATGGATCTAACATTGTGAGCAGGTATACTTACAAATTCGCCAACTTTTTTTCCATCTAATATAAACAATGGTGATTCTTTATCAAAATCAATGCCCTTGAAGGCACTTGCAAACTCCTTTTCATCAGGATTTAAACTAAAACTAATAGGAATTGAATACGAACAATTAACATTTTGATTCGAACGCTTGGCTGGGCTCCACTCTTTTAAAGTTAGCACAACGCGTAAAGCCTCTTCAGCAAATTCAGAATCAGCGTCAGTAACTACTTTAGCACTGACCAACTTCCCTTCATTAGTAATTATAGCATCAACAACTACAACTTGTTCAAGCCCTTTTAGCATTGCATTCGTTGGATATTGTTTCAGCTTATTTATTTTTTTTTGCAGATTACCATGGGAGTATTTTGGCGACACATCAACAGTTGTATAAACAGAATCCCCCAATAAACTAACCTGAGCATTTAATTGATTTGTAGTTAGTAATAAGCTAATTGAAACCAATAAGGTAAACGAAATCGAAGCAATCGAATGACTAAAACTTCGAATAACTTTATAAGAGTTCATTTTGGTCGGTTTTAATTAATAATTCAGCTACAGAAAATTGCGAATAACTAGGAACAAATATTATACCAAATAACTCAAATTGAACTATTGCTTTTAATAACTGAAACCATCTTTTATCAAAAAACCGAAATCAATTAAGTTTTCGGTTTCATTTATTGTTTAACAACATGCATAAATCTAAAAATCAATCAGATCATCGCATATTTTATCTGCTTTTAGATGAAATATTTCTCTGTCTTTCAATCTCATCCATAACTTTTCGTATGCTAGCCAACCCAGGATCAGCTGAAAAAATTGCTTTTTTGGCTTCGGGTCTCATTTCAGGTTTTGATTCTGATTTGTCCTTACCTCTAATTTCAAATTTCCCTCCTGGATATACTCGAGGTTCCGATACGGGCTCAACTTCTTTAAACTCTAAAAATTCGAATTGTTTTAAAAGTTCAATAAAAAAATCAACTTTCGAATTTTGTACTTTTACTTCAAAGTGTTTCATATGTTTATAAATTTCTATTTAACATCACTAATTTTGAAAACCAATACCAAGTATTTTTTACTTTTATCAACACTGTTTTGTCAAAAGAAAAAAATATACGATTCAATTATAAAAAACTAATTCTACCTTCTTTTGCGCTTAAATATATCTCATACCAATAAACAACACAATTAATAGTTCGACTAAATTAGTAATCTAAATAACATAAGTCAAGGGAAAGAATTTAAATTTAAAATATTGCTTTCTGTTAATAGCCAAATTGTATGAAATAAACAAGAATCATGCACAAATGTTTAATTCTTAATTTAATATTTTTATGCTTATAAAACAAAACTCTAAAAAGAGCAACAGTTTTAATGCAAGCACTTTAATATAACTATTTAAATACTTATGAGCACATGACTAAACGCTTAACAATCAAATTACCAATTAATTTCCTGAAACAAATCTAGTCTTATCTCCCTTATCTTAAGAAAATTAGACCCTCTACAAACTCAATGTCACTAAAATCAATAATTAATTATTATTGACAAAAATAATCTAAATTAATTGATCTATTAATACCTATTCAAATGTACTAACTGAATAAACTATCTCGATATTTTAAAATCCATCAGAGACAAACAATTAACATAATACAATAAGAGAATATAAAAATACATCTTATTTTTATTAATTCACATATTTATATTAATTTAATGTGGTTTAAATATCAATTTGTTATAATATTCACATTATTATCTATTTTTGTTATTAATTAAACAATTCATTACATGGGATACTTAACTAAATATCAAAGGTATATTTTCGAATATCTATTAATTACTATTGGAGCTTTTATTTTGGCTTCGGGCTTTGTCTTTTTTATCAATCCTTACAACATTGTTCCTGGAGGTGTTTATGGAATTGGAATTGTGGTGCATCATTTAGTCCCTGCAATTCCAGTTGGTGCATTTGGCCTAGTCATGAACATTCCATTGACCTTGCTGGGGATAAAAATATTAGGGCCGCGTTTTGGTTTTAAAACAGTACTTGGAATGGTTTTAGCATCGGTTTTCATGGATACACTCACTCATTTTATTGGTGAAAAAGATCCTTTGAGTCTTGGAGATGATTTGCTATTATCATCAATATTTGGAGGAATTGTAATTGGATTGGGATTGGGCTTAATTTTCAGATCAAAAGCAACATCTGGAGGATCAGATATCGTAGCCATGATTTTCGCGAAAATCACACGATTACCGCTTGGTCAGCTCTTAATAATAATTGATTCCATAATTGTTCTTCTTGCTTTAGTAATATTTAAAGATTGGCGAATACCTTTGTATTCATGGATTGTTATATATGTTACTGGAAAAGTAATTGATATAACTTTAGATGGTATTAACTATGATAAAGCACTTTTTATTATTAGCGATAAGCACGAAGAAATTAGGGAAAAAATCCTATTCACATTAAACAGGGGTGGCACCTACTTGAACGCAGAAGGGTTATATAGCGATCATCCCAAAAAAGTTATTTTTACAGTCATCACCCGAAGAGAGCTAGCAACTTTGGAGGGAATGATTGAGCAAATTGATCCAAATGCTTTTTTGACAGTCATGAATACTCATGAAATATTGGGAGAAGGGTTTAAATCGCTAAAAGATAAAATTAAAGATGACTAAACCCTTATGCTTTAAGCATAAAACGAGAAGGCTAATTAGTCAAATACAGATTTTCAACCCATTTCTCAATAATAGGTTTAATTGATGCAGAGCTTTGATTAAAATGGTTAATAATAACGGTAAAGAGTATTGTATTATTCGATTTGGTTTTAACATATCCAGCATAACCCAAAACGCCAGTCATTGATCCACTTTTGCCAAAAACATGATCTTTAGCGGGCGAATTCACCCACATTCGTTGAAGTGTACCATCCTTCCCTCCTATAGCCAGCGATTTTAAATAAGTATCGCTGTTGGATGATTGATACATATATAATAAAACATCCGTCAGGTATTGACAAGAAAGTGTATTAAAAGGCGATAATCCACTTCCATCAAGTATTTGCATCGAATAATTGCGATGTAGTTTTTCACTCCAGAAATTAGACACAAACATTCTAGCAGTTCTCCAATCGCGATGAATGGTATCCCCGCTTAAAGTCAAGAATAGATGATCGGCATACAAATTATGACTATTTTTATTTAACACAGATGCTATCTTAATTAAATTGGGAGATTTATATATTGCTAGTGTTTTAATGGCTTTTTGATGCGTATCGAATGTCTCCTCGCTTACCTTTTTTAATCCTACAATGCCATTTTTCAATAAAAAAATTTTCAACTCATTACCCAATAGCAATTGAGGTTTTGGATTGGTGACTTTTATTTTAAATTTCGCTTGCCCTACAGGAATCGATCCTTCAATAATCCATTTATTCTGACCATTTATCCCATAACAGTAGGCATTGTCCTTATAATCAGATGCCGATAACACTTTACACTCAAAACTTATATTCGATGTATTTATTGATTGAGGCAAAACATGACATAATTCTTCAGGTTTTAAAGGAGACGATAAAAAGATATCCATAGAGTTATCGCAATACGTTAGTCCATTAGGCAAAGCACCATAATAATTACCCATATCTTCCCACATACGCGAAGGTTGCATGTTTGATCCATTAAAAAAGGATGCATCAACCCCAATATCTCCAGTAATTTCAGAAATATTTCGGATTTTAAGTTCTGATAATATTAACTCAAAGAAATTTTTCGCAGACTCGGGGAAATAGCTTGATCCCAATGTAGGATCTCCTCCCCCTACAAGAATTAAATCACCCACCCATTTTTGATTATCCTGATAGCCGCGTAAAATCACTTTTGTTTTATAGTCAAATAACGAACCTAGCTGATAAAAACCTATAGCTGTGGTATTTAGCTTCATTAAGGAAGCTGGCGCGAGTAGTAGTTGAGGTTGAAATGATGATAAGGTGTCGAGAGAGGTATTAATAGCTAAAAATGATACAATTGCTCCCGATTTTTGCAGATCTATTAATGCTTTTTCTTGCATCCATAGTTTTATTGCAAATGAATTATTAAACAATAAAAGCAAAACAATACTCAAAGTCCTTAAAATCATTTACTCTCCTCCAATTTGTTTTGATAGTTTTTTACTATCGAAATATCGTTTCGATATATCAATATAATATAATTTCTCGCGCTCTTTATTCTCCACATTAAACACCCTGTGCAGTTTTTCATACAGGTTCATACTTTCATAGGCCCAACTTGCTGCAGACTTAAAATCTCCCAAAACTTCTTTTGCCAATGCAATATTATGAGCTGCTTTGGCTTTATCTAATTTTGATCCGTTTTTATAAATGAAGAACCAAATTTTAGATGCTTCATCCCATTTGTTTAATTTAACTTGCTCAGTAGCCATCCCAAAATAGCTAGATCCATTTGAGTGATAAAAGCGATTAACTCGATCCCAGTACGGTGCTATAAAATCGCAATAAAAAAAACCCAATCGCGATGCTATTTGATTAAAACTTTCGGTTAAACTCGGTATCCCATCAACAGGATAAGTCAGTGAGAAAGCGTAATTATCCCAAAATAAAGAATCCGTTTGAACATATCGACTAAGAATTGAATCCGCATCGAGACTATATAAAGTCCACAATGCTTTCCCTTCAACTTTTTGATTAAAAGTGTAGGCATTTTCGCCCAATTGTGTGTATTCTAAAAAAGGTTGATAATCATATGATTCGAGAATAATAGCGGCATCTGTATGGTTGAGTTGACAAATCTCCATCAATTGCTTTTGTGTTTTTAATGATTCAGCGATAAATGATGAATGACGTTTGGTTGTATCTATAAATACAGTATCAAAAAATTGCCGTCGAGCTAATTCGCGCTGGCATTCATTAATAGCAAGAGTACCGAATGAATCAACCACTTCGGGTGAATACCTTACGAACTTAGAACCGGCAACAATATGCACTTCTACTGAATCAACTTTGGGAGTTGCATTATTAATAATAACTACCGACTTAATTTGCGGAGGAATTGTTATAGTAGCCGGACGTAAAACTTCCATTTTGTATGGCGTAATACTTGCACATCCATTTAGAATTAAAAAAATCGAAAAAGCAATAATTCCCTGAGCTGATTTCATGTTAAATCGAAAAAAATTAGAAAAAACAAACATGCAAATATAAAATATGACTAGAGTGCATTCCGAAGAATAATTGCAACATCCTCAGCATTTAATTTTTTAAGAGCACCAATAGGACCGAATAAGCAAGCTTTCTTGGCCATATCCAATAAGTGTTCTTCGCCAAATCCTTGTGACGATAAAGAATTTGGTAAATCTAGACTATTAAAAAAAAGTCTAGTCTGCTTAATACCTTCCTTCGCAGCAATTACATCATCATTTTCAACAACATTCCACACATTTCGTGCCACTTGAGCAAATTTAGCAGCCGTAATTTCATTTAATACATAATTCATCCAATGAGGAAATAAAATGGCTAATCCTGCCCCATGAGTCATATCATTAACTGCGCTAAGCTGATGTTCCATATCATGCGTAGCCCAATCTCCACCAGCCTTTCCGGTAACAGTTAAACCATTCAATGCCAAACTCGAAGCCCACATTAAGTTGGCTCTTGCTTCATAGTTATCTGGCTGGCTAACAGCAATTGGGCCAAATTTAATAGCCGTCTTTAATATTGATTCGGCAATGGCATCCTGAACAAATGCACCTTCATCGGGTGTAAAATATTGCTCGAATATGTGGCTCATGATATCTGCAGCGCCAGCAGCTGTTTGCCAACGATTAACTGTAAACGTTAATGTTGGATCTAATATTGAAAAACAAGGTTGCAGTGAAGCATCGCCCATCGCGCGTTTATCAAACAACTCAGGATTTGAAATTACCGCATTACCATTCATTTCGCTTCCTGTAGCAGCCAATGTTAAGATAGTTCCAAATGGCAATGGATTAACCACTTTTGCTTTACGAATCATAAAATCCCAAACATCTCCATTGTACGATACACCTGCAGCAATGGCCTTTACACAATCGATTACACTGCCACCTCCTACTGCAAGAATAAAATCAACGTTATGCTTCCTACATAAATCAATTCCTTGGCGAACGCTTGCTATTTTAGGATTTGGCAAAATACCGCTCAATTCAACAAATGGAATATTTGAATTGGCTAAGATTTTAACAACCTTTTCGTATAAACCCGACTCTTTAATTGAATGACTTCCATAAGCCAACAATACTTTTGAACCGTGTTTAATCACCTCTGCGCCTAACTCATTCACCTTATTTTTCCCAAATAGTATTCGAGTTGGAGCATGATATATAAAATTTCTCATAATAAAAATGTTTAAATAGTCTAATGAATTAACAATAAAAGTAGTGAAATGGATTTTATTTAAACAAAAAAAGAGGCGACAAGCACCTCTTTTTTATAATAAATTGAATATTGCTATTACATATTCATTCCACCGCAAACATGAATTACTTGTCCTGTAACATAAGCTGAAAGATCAGAACCCAAATATACACAAGTATTTGCAACATCTTCAGGTGTTCCACCACGTTTCAATGGAATGCGGCTTTCCCAATCCTTACGAACCTCTTCCGAAAGAACGTGAGTCATTTCAGTGATGATAAAACCAGGAGCGATTGCATTGCTGCGAATACCTCTAGAACCCAGCTCTTTAGCAATTGATTTAGTAAAACCAATCATACCAGCTTTTGAAGCAGAGTAGTTTGACTGACCAGCATTTCCGCTAACTCCCACAACCGAACTCATATTAATAATTGAACCAGAACGTTGGTTTAGCATTGTTTTTTGCACCGCTTTGGTAAAATTAAAACACGATTTTAAGTTCACATTAATAACAGCATCCCATTGTTCTTCGGTCATTCTCATTAACAAAGTATCTTTAGTGATACCAGCATTGTTTACCAATATATCAACACGTCCAAAATCAGCAACAATCTGATCAACAACTTTATGAGTATCAGCAAAATTACTTGCATCCGATGCATAACCTTTCGCTTTAACTCCCATCGCAATAATCTCTTTTTCAGTAGCTAAAGCTGCATCATTAATAGCTAAATCGGTAAATGCCACATTACATCCTTGTGATGCCATCTTAAGCGCAATTGCTTTACCAATTCCACGAGCAGCGCCAGTAATAATAGCTGTTTTTCCTTCTAAAAGTTTCATATATCTACTAATTTATATTAAATGCATTTAAATTATAACAATCGTGCTTATTTAAAATCCCAAAACAAAAGCTCCAAATCGAAACTTTTATCATCAAATATTTCAAAAAAAGCGTGACAAATGTACAATTTTAAATCAAATATAAAGGTTGATAAATAATCAAAAAAGCATCGAGTGAGAATTCATTTATAAATGTATCTGTTTACATTTCATATTAAATATATGTTAGAGGTCAAGAATTTAAGATTTTAGACAGATAGAGTAGACAATTGAGATAAAAAAGAGTGGTTCTCATCTTGAATTTTCTAAATCTTCATATCTATCCATCTAATTTTCTAAATTCGTCCTCTCTAAAAAATCATTTAATGGATTTTTAAACAGCTTCTTACTTATTCAGAAATTATTTTTGAAGTACTCTGGCCATAGTAACTCCAATTTCGGCAGGTGAAACCACCACATGTATACCACACTCACGCATGATTGCCATTTTGGCTTCGGCCGTATCGGCAGTCCCACCAACAATAGCACCTGCATGCCCCATTCGACGGCCTTTGGGAGCCGTTTGACCGGCAATAAAACCAACAACAGGTTTAGTGCCGTGAGCTTTAATCCATTGAGCAGCATCCGCTTCCATTGAGCCACCAATTTCGCCAATCATAACAATTCCATCTGTTTCAGGATCGTTCATGAGTAATTCAACAGCCATTTTCGTAGTTGTTCCAATAATTGGGTCGCCGCCAATACCAATACATGTGCTTTGTCCTAAACCCTGCTTCGTTAGCTGATCAACAGCTTCATAAGTTAATGTTCCCGATCTCGAAACTACCCCAATTCGTCCTTCTTTATGAATAAAACCAGGCATAATACCCAATTTAGCTTTTCCCGGAGAGATAACACCTGGACAATTTGGCCCAATTAAAAAACATGATTTTCCTGCTAGAAACGACTTTACATTAATCATATCATTTGTTGGAATACCTTCGGTAATGGCAACAATTACTTTTATGCCAGCATCTGCGGCTTCCATAATGGCATCTGCAGCAAATGCTGGTGGTACAAAAATCACTGATGTATCAGCCTTAACTGCATCAACAGCTTCCTTTACGGTATTAAATACAGGCCTATCCAAATGCATGGTTCCACCCTTTCCGGGGGTAACACCACCAACTATCTGTGTTCCATACTCTATCATTTGAGCAGCATGAAAAGATCCCTCCTGACCTGTAAAACCCTGAATAATAATTTTTGATTGATTATCGACTAATACACTCATAATATGCTTGTTTACTTTATATAATAACGTAGAATAGTATTGAACAAATTCAAAACAGTAAAAAATAAATAATGTTCTAAAAATCTTTAGGCAACCTAAAACAGAACTTTAAGTCAAAAAAAAAGAATGACGGCTTACTATATTAACGATTGCTTAATACGAATTTAACCTTTACCAGCTTTGAATCCTATAGTTTTGTCAACTAAAATAAACACCCATGAATTGGCAAAACTTAAAAATAAAACTTAAGTTAAGAGTAGCGATAGGTACAATACTAACTGTATTTTCGACCTTTGCGATTATCGCAATTCTTCAATTAATCTCCATCCGAAAAGACACTCAAAAGCTATCGCATAATAGATTACCTTTTGTTTCGGGATTAACTGAAATGGAGCGAAACTGGCATCATGCTGTCTTGTATTTTCGAGCCTATACTGGTAATTCACGAGAGGTAGATTACTATCAGGCTTTAAGTTATATCAATCAAACTAAAACTGAATTAGAAAAGTTAAAAAGTATGTCAATTGGCATTAGCTTAACTGATGATATCGAAGAGATTGAACAACGAATAAGCAATTTCCAACAAGTTATGCAAGCTTTTTTTTCTAATAAGCAGACGCCTGAAATTGTATCGTTGACAAACCAAATAAATATCCTAAATGTAAAATGCAAAGAACTGATAGAACAAGAGATTTGGTTATCGGTTAAGTCAGCAGAACAAACGACGATATCAGCAAAATATTCACTTAATATGATTATGATTGGGTTCTTCATCACGCTAATTATAAGTTTATACATTTCTGGCCGTTTAGCCTACTCTATTAACAAACCCATTAAGATGTTAGTGAATCAAGCTCGTCAAATGAGTAAAGGAAAATTCTCTGATATGAAATCGACATCTCGAAATGATGAATTTGGGATACTAATAAATTCATACAAAGAGAGTAACGAAAAATTCAAAAATATCATTGGGGAAGTTATTCAACTCTCAACGCTGCTAAATAAAATTAGCTACACTCTGGATAAAAAGGCCGAAAATCTCAACTTAACAACCAATGATCAAGCTGTTTACACCGAAGAATTATCGGCCACAATGGATAACATCCGGTTATTTGTTCAACAAAATACCATTGATGCAGATGATTCACAAAAGCTAATTTATCAGTTTGCATCTGAACTAACTCAAACATCAACAAAAATAGTTGAAGCCATTGAAGTTATGCAGCAACTTATAGATAAATCCACAACAGTAAGGGCTATTGCGACAGAAACATACATACTTTCATTAAATGCCAGAGTTGAAGCAGCTAAAGCAGGGGACGCTGGACGTGGTTTTGCAGTAGTTGCTAATGGTATTAAACAATTGGCTGAACAAAGCCAGAGTTTGAGCCATGAGATTACAAAAATTTCAAACAAAGGGATTGATATTTCAGGGTCGATAAAAACAGATTTAATGAGTATTGACAAAAAACTAAAGGTATCACTTGATATTTCGCATAAAATAAAACAATCAGGAGATCAACAACATCGCGAAATTAACATGGTTGCCCAAAACATCAATCATGTTAATACAGGAGTTCAACAAACTGCTATAGATGCCGATTATATTGCTCGTGAAGCAGGTGCGCTCATTTCGGAAGCTCAAAAAATTAAATCGACACTTGCTTTTTTTAATCGAACGGATGATAAACCACAGACTACAAATCAAAATTACGATATAGATCCCTATGCATTAAATGTCCCACCAACTCAAATTGAGACCATTGCAAAATTAACAAAAAGTAATTTTGCAACGGCCTCAGTTTAACAAAGTCAAAAACTCAAGTTTTCTACTTTCATTAATTCTCAATTCGATGAAACGAGCCATGAGCTTAATAATCAAACACAAAAGCATGAGTGTTAGAGCCAGTTTTCTATGGTAATTAAAAAACAAATAATAGAGATATGAATATTGAATTAAAAAACATATATTTGTATTCATATATGTGTTTTATTAAATATTGAAAATGGAATTTAAACAATTAGAGATACAGCCCGAAGGCACATGGATGACTCGATTATTAAAATCTCAGCATCTAAAAAAATCATTAATTTATATTGTTTTAGGAGCTATAGCAGGATTTGTGTTTTATTACTTTTCGGAAGGACAACACATGGCTGAAATGCCCATGGGCGAAATTGTAAAAAGCAGCTTAATAGGTGCAGCATTTGGATTTTTTATCACAAACAACCCGTGTGCTAGAAATAAATGTTAATTTGTAATGCAATGTCGTTGACTTAAGTAATAAAGATAAAAATAGTTCTTTGACATAGCAGAGTTTAGGGTATGTTTTCTATCTTATGGGTATAATATAGGCCTTATAGAGAAAGCCTACGAAAACAATGAATTTCGTGAAGAAACAGTTACAAATATAAACCAATTACTTGAAAATGAAGAGTATCACTGCCGTTCAAACAACGGCTTTCCAGGGGCATTCACCCGT
>JBBQUP010000044.1:0-27633 GCA_038212305.1 Bacteroidales bacterium | reverse complement strand
GAAATTACTAGCCTTAGGAGTCATACTTAAAAAATTGTCGAATAATCTTTTAAGATACTGATTTATAAGGCTTTAACCAAATTATTTGTTGCTTATTTTGCTGATATTCAGATAATTATATTAATATCTACCGAAGTATTGAAAATAACATTACCGAATAAAGCTGATTAGTCATCTGATTTGTACATAAAAAAATACGGTTGTGCGAAAAATGTTCTGCATCACCCGTATTTAAAATTTATGCATGCCCCCTTTATCGTTTTTGCGTCATATAATGTGGCGGATTTACAAGTTACTTTCCATTACAAACAAGCGAAAGTTTACGCCAGTACAAAAGCCTCCCAATCCTACGACGTCACCATGTATAATGACCTCAATGCATTGGTGGTTGGCATTCCCAATGGATAATAATTTTATAAACTATAAAAACCTCATTCTAACAAGCTAAATATCATATATTCTATTCTAAATCTAAACATTTATTTTACCGATTTTTTAATTTTCGAAAATCATAATTTTTCTAAAACTCAACAAATTAATAAATTAAACATTTACTTAGAATTCACTCACGAAATTTCTGATAATCTTAGATAATTATTTCTTCCAAGTGTTGTAGAAAACAATGCAAAAAATACAGAGTAATTACTACCTATTAGAATAGTCTTTGCCGAATTTTTATTTAAATCCACGATGAATTCTTGACTCCTACACCAATCAATTTTAGCGACAACTTTGCGCATTCCTGATGGAATTTCAAAACTTTGAATTTCTCCATTTCCAATCTCACCTATTTTCCCCCCATCTACATAAATCCCTATCTTTCTTAATGCGTTTTGATATTCATTAGTCCTTTTAAAAACAATTGTTGCCATAATTTTATTTTGAAAGTAAAAATTTTATTCAGTTGGGATTTCTATATATACTGCCCAACTTATTATTAAGATAAGATTAACGATTAATCAAATCGTTATTTTAAAGCCATTATACGACTGATGTATTTTCCTAAAATATCAAACTCTAAATTCACAATTGATCCTACTTTTATTTCATGAAAATTAGTGAAATCATAGGTATATGGGATTATCGCTACCGAAAACCTATCATCTTTGCTATTCACAACCGTTAAGCTAACTCCATTCACACATACCGAACCTTTCTCAACTGTCATATAACCCTGAGTCGCCTTTTCTTTATCTATTGCATACTGAAAAGTAAAAACCCATGAACCATCGGCTTCTGTTAACTCAATACAACTAGCAGTCTGATCCACATGTCCCTGAACAATATGTCCATCCAAACGGCCATTCATTATCATGCTACGTTCCAAGTTTACCTTATTTCCAACTTTTAATTGTCCTAAATTCGATTTATCTAAAGTCTCTTGTATAGCCGTAACGGTATATGTTTTTCCCTCTTTTTTTACAACAGTTAAACAAACTCCATTGTGAGCAATGCTTTGATCAATTTTTAACTCATCAACAAACGAACACTCTAATGATAAATGCACATTGCTTTTTTCTCGCTCAATTCCAACCAATAAAGCCGCTTCTTCAATTATTCCACTAAACATTGTAAAGGTTTTTATAGTTATGACTAATAATATTGCAAGATAGAAGGATTTTTTTGACCTGCAAAGGTCAATCAGAGTTATGATGCGTATTTTTTCGTGCAAGCTAAAAATCGAATCGCTTGGTTGACGATAAAAAGATTCTTAATTTTCTGCCTCAAAAAACCAATTAAAAATGACTACCATAAAAACTACTTACCTAGGTGATTTACGAACCGAAAACATTCATTTGCAATCGGGAACAAAAATATTCACCGATGCTCCAACCGACAATAGA
Organism: Bacteroidales bacterium; assembly: GCA_038212305.1. Taxonomy (GTDB): domain Bacteria; phylum Bacteroidota; class Bacteroidia; order Bacteroidales; family Marinilabiliaceae; genus JBBQUP01. Next base: position 25,789 of record JBBQUP010000044.1, on the reverse strand, counting down.
GGAAAGGGACAATCGTTTTCGCCAACCGACTTGCTTGCTACTGCGCTTGGTAATTGCATTATGACCATTATGGGAATAAAAGCATTGGACAATGGAATTGATATAAAAGGAACAGAATTGAGTATAACCAAAATAATGGCTGAAAATCCGCGCAGAGTAGCCGAAGTGGTCATGGAATTTACCTTTCCTAAAAAGAATTACTCAAAAGAACAACAAATGCTTATAGAAAGTGTAGCAGGGAAAAGTCCTGTTCCTTTAAGTGTTAACAGCGATTTAAAACAGACGATTGTTTTTCATTGGTAAACATGTTCTAACTTATTTGTTATACTTTATACAAACTACTTGTGAATACAACAAAAAAAGCTTTTATTACTGGTGCTACAGGATTAGTTGGGTCGCATGTTTTAATAAGATTACTACTGGAAGGATTTGCTGTTAAAGCCTTATATCGGAGCAATCCAAACTTGCAAAAGCTTCAAGACATTTCAAAGTTTTACTCATCGAGCCTTAACGAACTATTAGAAACGGTTGAATGGATTGAAGGTGATATTAACGATTACTATTCGTTAATTGATGCCATTGATGAAGGAACAACTGTTTTTCATTGTGCAGCATTTGTATCATTTAATCACTCCGACAGGCATCGATTAAAACAAGTAAACGAAGAAGGCACTGCCAATATGGTAGATGCAGCAATTGAAAAAAAGGCAGGCAAATTTATTTTTATAAGCACCATTGGCACACTAGGTACACCTGAAAAAGGCCACTTGACCGATGAGAATTGTGCATGGCAAGCAAAACATAGACATTCAGCCTACTCTCAAAGCAAATTTAGAGGCGAAATGGAGGTTTGGAGAGGAACTAAAGAAGGTCTAAATGCCATAATTATAAATCCTTCGGTTATACTAGGTCCATGCGATATAAACCAAAGCACAGGTAAACTTTTTAAACTAATAGCTAGTCAACCTAAATTTTACACAACAGGCTCAACCGGTTATGTTGATGTGAGAGACGTTGCCAATGCATGTGTTTGTTTGGTAAATTCAGATATTGTTAATGAAAGGTTCATTTTAAACGGAGCAAACATACCATTTAATGAATTTATGACTTTAACTGCCAACAGTTTAAATCTTAAACCACCAACTATTGAAGCAAATGAATTGATGACATCGATTGCCTGGCGATTAGAATGGTTAAAATCGTTAATCTCTTGTACGCAACCATCCTTAACTCGCGATAGTGCAAGAATCGCACACAGTGAATCAGCCTATTCATCAGAAAAATTCATTCAAGCAACCAATTATCAATTCAATCCAATTGAACAAACTATTTCGGAAACAGCAGAATGGATGCTGACCTACCAAAAAGACCTTATGAAGTAATAATACCTTACAATAGTCCCATTTTATCGGCAGTCCAAGTCAATCCCATCGACAAGATAAATGCTACCAATGGTGAAATAACCCACATAATAAAAAAGCGATTCACTTCGGTTTTTCGAAAAATGTTTTTTGCACCCAATCGCGCAACGCCTACGCCAATAATAGCACCAGCATTTAACTGAACTAAAGAGGTAGGAATGCCCTTTACGATTGAAGTTAAAAGCAGCAAAGTAGCAGTTACAAATGAGATAATTATTCCTTCGAAAGGGCCAAAAAGGAAAATGCCTTTTCCTGTATTATTAAGCACCTTATGCCCCATTAATGAAGCACCAATTCCAAAACTAGGCGCAACAATTAAGGTTGATAAAATCATAATAATCATAAAATTACTACCACTGCCTGGTAGGCCCATTTCGTTAACGACCATCGCTGCAATTGGACCAGCTGCATTTGCAACATTATTTGAACCAATGGCAAATGCAACATACAACGACATAAAGATGATGATTCCTTTCACCAATTTATGCTGAGAGATATTCCGATAGGTGAGATACCCTTTTTTTCGTATAGGATTATAAATAAACCGAGCCGCTAAATAGCAAATGCCAAATGATAATAAAGGTGTTATAAACCAAGCTGGAATCACTTCTACAAATAATTTATGCTCATTAACCACATTAAAATAAACCGCAGGTGCAGTAATGGCCATAACCGTGCTTTGACTGGTTGATTGTGGAATACCAAATAAATTAGCAAGCAATAATGAGATTGCCACCGAAAACAAGATTATTGAAACCAATACAAAACTCATTTTTTCAGCAGGAAGCATGTCATTCCCCAAAGTTGTTGCAGTAGCCTTGCCAGCTAAAAGAGCTCCAATAAACACCATTAACCCAAATAATCCTGGAATAACCGACTTATGTAAAACATTGGCTCCATGCGCAGCGGAAAAAGCTGGAGCAACTCCACTCGCACCCATATTTATTGCTAAAAAAATAGCAACTAAAAATGGAACAAGTAACTGATTAAACATGGGTGTCAACATATGGAAATGAATTTTTAAAATAAGTTCAAGCATTAACAACCGCCTGAAATGGAAACAACAAATATAATTTCTTCAATTAATATAAAAATGGGTATTAATACCTATGACAAAAAGCCCAAGTAACGAGCTAAGTATTTATTTTGTTATACATAATATGATTGCTAAATTTAAATTCCTCTAAATATTAACACCATAACACAAACCAAAAACAAACTCATTAAAATTTTATACATACAAAAAATCCCCATTGCTAAAAAAGATAACAAATGGGGATTTTACAATAAATTTTAGGATTATAAACTCCAATATTTTAAATTTTCAATTTTTCCACGATACATTCCTTTTACGTCAACAAATAAACCATCTTTAGCAAGGATCGACTGAAAATAGCTTTCGGTTAACGACACATAAGGCTTATGATTTACGGCCACGACTATGGCGTTGTAAGGGCCTTTTGGCTCCGAAACTAATCCGTAATTATATTCGTGCATTAACTCCTCCGATGAAGCATACGGATCAACCACCTCAACTTGAACGCTGAATGATTTTAGTTCGTTGATAATATCAGCCACTTTCGAGTTACGAATATCACTTACATTCTCCTTAAATGTTGCTCCCATCACTAAAACTTTGGATCCATTAATCTTATGCCCGGCGGCAATAAGTTTTTTCACCGTTTGTTTGGCAATATAGCCACCCATCGAGTCGTTAATAAAACGACCACCAGTAATAATTTTAGAATGATAGCCTAATTCATTCGCCTTATATGTCAAGTAATAAGGATCGACACCAATACAATGCCCTCCTACTAATCCTGGGAAGAATTTCAAGAAGTTCCATTTAGTACCTGCAGCTTCCAAAACCTCATAGGTATTGATATGTAAACGATTGAAAATCAACGATAATTCATTCATCAAAGCAATATTCACATCGCGCTGTGTGTTTTCGATAATTTTAGCAGCTTCGGCCACTTTAATTGAGCTGGCTTTGTAAATCCCTGCTTTAATAATCGATTCGTAAACAGCCGCAACCACTTCGAGCGACTCTTTATCGCTACCCGATACTATTTTAAGAATTTTGGTTAGCGTATGCTCTTTATCACCTGGATTGATGCGTTCGGGCGAATAGCCAACCTTAAAATCCACATTAAATTTCAAACCCGACTCAGCCTCCAAGATTGGCACACAATCTTCTTCGGTACAACCCGGATAAACAGTTGATTCGAAAACGACATAATCGCCCTTTTTCAATGCCTTACCAACAGTACGAGTAGCTGATAATAAAGGAGTTAAATCGGGTAAGTTGTGTTTATTAATGGGTGTTGGCACAGCAACAACATGAAAGTTAGCCAATTTCAAATCAGCGGGATTTGCAGTAAACTGAATATCACAACCATCAAAATCCGATGCTTCCAATTCGTTACTCGGATCGATTCTTTTTTTCATTAAATCAACACGCTCCTGCTTAATATCAAAGCCAATAACGCTCATTTTTCGAGAAAATTCGAGGGCAATAGGTAATCCTACATAACCCAATCCTACTACAGACAGTTTTAACTCTTTACTTAATAATTGTTTTAACATGGTGGTTAAAGTTTAAAGTTTATTTCGTAAGCTATATATTCTTTCTATCATATCCACCACTTTAAGGCCTTCGAGGGCGTTGGTTGAAATATCTGTTCGTCCATTTAAGGTGTCCACAACATTCTCAATTACATACTGATGATTGGCTGCCGACCCTTTGTAAGCACCATAATCGTTAGGCGGATTTACCGGTGCAAGCTCAGGCATAGTGTAATCCTTCACCTTACAATGCACCACCTCATTCATATATTGTCCGGCCACTTTTATGCTCCCCTTGCTACCAATAACAGTAATACTGCTCTCAAGGTTCTGATCCCAAACGGCGGTACTGTAATTTAGGCATCCCATTCCGCCATTAATAAAATCGAACAACACCATTCCCGAATCCTCAAACTCGGTGGAGTGCTGATGGCAAAAATCATTAAATGAAGCTTTTATGTTGGTTATATCGCCAAAAATCCAATACAGCGTATCAATAAAGTGAGAGAACTGAGTAAACAATGTTCCGCCATCTAATTTCGCCGTGCCATGCCACTTTCCTGACTGATAATACCGATCGTCGCGATTCCAATAACAGTTAACCTGAACCATGTAAATGTCGCCCAACACATTGTTTTCGACTACATTTTTGAGCCAAACTGAGGGCGATGAATAGCGGTTTTGCATGACAGCAAAAACCAATCGCGAAACTTGTAACGATTTATATATTATTTTTTCAGCATCCGATTTGCTTAGAGCCATTGGCTTTTCAACAACCACATGTTTACGAGCATCTAATACCTCGATGGCATGCGAAGCGTGCAATCCGTTGGGAGTGCAGATATTAACCACATCTATTTCAATTCCTGAGCTTAGCATTTCTCCCAATGAAACAAAACAAGGAATCTCACTTAGGTGATCGCACCCCAATTCGGCAAAAGGCCTAATATCGCATATGGCAACTAATTCAGCACTTGCATTAAGACGAATCATTTCGGCATGGCGTTTACCAATATGCCCCATTCCAATTACTGCGAATCGTATGTTTTTTTGAATTTTATCCATTAACTTATTCTTGTTACATTGTCATTTTCTAGTCGATATTGCTGATTACTTTCAGAGCAAACAGCCAATCCATTCGCATCAAATTTTAAACGCTGGCCATATTCACTCATCCAACCAATTTGCTTACCCGGATTGCCTACCACTAAAGCATAGGGTTTTACAAGTTTTAAAACCACTGTGCCTGCGCCAATAAAAGCATATTGTCCTATTTCGTTGCCACATACAATGGTAGCATTGGCACCAATGGTTGCTCCTTTACGAACCATGGTTTTGGTATATTTACCACGCTTATTAACAGCACTTCGTGGATTCATAACATTGGTAAAAACCATTGATGGTCCCAAAAACACATCATCTTCGCAACAAACACCTGTGAATAGCGACACATTATTTTGAACTTTCACGTTTTCACCCAAAACCACTTGTGGCGAAACCAATACGTTTTGACCGATATTACAGCCCTTTCCAATAATACAATCGGGCATAACATGAGTAAAATGCCAAATTTTCGTTCCCTCTCCTATTTTACATCCCTCATCGATTACCGCAGTTGGATGCGCAAAATATTTCTCTGCACTACTCATGGTTAAAAAATTCTTTTATTGATGATATGATTAATTCAAGTTGATCGCTTGTTAACTCGGTATGCATTGGTAGCGATAGAACCTCATCGGCCAACAAATCGCTTATGGGGAATTTCTTGTTTTTATCAATCAAATCAACAAATGCCGATTGACGATGGATAGGAACAGGATAATAAACCATGGTTGGAATACCTCGTTCTTGCAAAAATAATTTCAACGCATCGCGCTTCCCATCAAGAATGCGTAAAGTATATTGATGAAAAATATGTTCGGAATTGGCATGATGTGCAGGACAAACAATGCATTTTATTTCTGATAATTGTGATGAATAGGTATGAGCTGCTTGTTGGCGACGCTGATTAAAATCATCTAAATGTGGGAGTTTCACATTTAAAACGGCGGCTTGAAGCGTATCTAAACGAGAATTGACACCTACTCGATCGTGGTAATATTTAATTTTCGAGCCGTGATTGGCAATTTCACGAATGCGCTTAGCCAACTCATCGTCATTTGTAAAACATGCACCGCCATCACCAAAACAACCTAAATTTTTAGATGGGAAAAACGAGGTGCAACCAATATCACCCATCGTCCCAAGCTTAACGCTCGCTTCATCTTGCGTAATGTATTCGGCACCTAAACATTGAGCCGCATCTTCAATCAAATACAAATGATGACGCTTGGCTATATCAATCAAGCGAACCATGTCAGCGCCTTGTCCAAACAAATGTACTGGCAAAATAACTTTAGTTCGTGAGGTAATCGCTTTTTCAACCAAATCGGGATTCAAACAAAATGTATCAGGCAAAACATCAACCAAAACAGGCTTTAATCCCAACAACGCAATAACTTCAACCGTTGCAATAAAAGTGAAGTTTGAGGTAATAACCTCATCGCCCGGTTTTAAATCCAAAGCCATCAATGCCAATTGCAATGCATCGGTACCATTGGCGCAAGGAATTGCATGATTAACACCTAAATAATGCACCAAATGAGTTGAGAATTCCTTCACCTGAGCACCATTGATGAAATTTGCCTGATCGATAACCTGTTGCATGGCGTTATCAATATCCACTTTTAACCGTTGATATTGCGACTGTAAGTCAACCATTTGAATGGCTAGTGCTTCTATTGTTCTCATTTTTATTTAAAATCCAAAATTAGCTCCAAAAGATAAGATGTTTTTTCCTTGCAAAAAATAGGGTGCGGTATAGAGCGTTGCGTCAGCACCTGAAAAACTCAAATGCCTTGCCTCTGCAAACATATAAGCATCGTTCCAAATTTGATAGGTTGCTTTTAATACCAATTGCGTTTGCTTCATCCGAATCTCATTCATAAACGGCAATCCCCAACGTGGTTCATCAGTATTAATTTCGGGATACAATGCCACCTCGTTATTGCTTATAATCGACTCATAATCTTTGCTTTTGCGAATTTTAATTAGCGATGCCTGCAAGTTTAACCCACGCAACGGTTTCCATCGAACTTGCAAGAAAAGCTCATCAGCATTGTCTTTCAAGTAATGCCCTAATGTGTAGTGGTTGCTTTCGAACGTTGTTGTTTCTATCACATGCTGGTAAACCATGGGATTGATGCGAGTATATTCGGCGGTAAAGCTCATATTTGGAACCAAACCACTCACCTGTGCGCCAATTTTAGCACTCACATAATTCGATTGTTTGCTGGCATCGAACATGCGCTTAAAGCTTATTTCATCAACAAATGCCGAAAAATAGAGATGCGTATAGGGCAATTGATGACTGCTGATATCCATAAACATTTGAGCATTTTGCCCCAAATCGTTATCGTTGGAATTATAGGTATGATCGGCCGATTTGTAAAACAGCAAAGGGATTAAGTAGGTTGGATTTATATCCACATCGCCATAAACAATGGAGTTACCCAGCGATACATCAAGCTTTTTCCAAGGTTTGAACGTTAATATATTGGCAGCAATGTATTTCGACCGGTTTACTTTTCGTGTTCGTTGCATGCCTTCGTAATAGTTGTACGATAGAGATGAATCGACCACTTCGGAAACCAACCAACCATGAATATAATTAAGCTCGAACCACTTGGTTGGTTTTAGCTTCAACGATAAATAGGTGAACGATGGTGTATGTCCCGAAAATATGAGCGTTCCGTTGTAGCCCGAACCCCAAACAAAATGATCTTTCTGCAATCCGACTGTTCCCCAATTCCACGAATAGGTAATACCTCCGCGCGCTTCGGAATAGTCTTGTTCGCCAAAATCGCCTTTGTAAACGACCCCGCGACGTTGCGACAGAATTGACTGTCCACCCAACTTATCGCTTTCATAATTATCGCGCAAACTAGCATAAATACCCAAATGCTTGCCATAGGTTGTAAAGAGCTCCGCGCCATTGGTGCGATGCATAGCCAACGACTCCCCATTGTGCAAAAGCGTTAATCCACCTATTAGATTGGCCGATATTTTCACCAGCGAATCGGAGAAATAAAAAAGATCGAATCGTTTTTTAAATGCTTTACCCGTCTGCAACTCCTTGTTGAAATCTTTGAGGTAAAACTCAATTTCGCGCTGCTGACGTGTTGTTAACTTTACATTTCCGTTTGCTTCACTAAGCCAATTGGCAATTTGCATGCGCGAATAGGGTTTAATTGTCTGATTAACATCAATAACAGACAAATTTGCCAACTCATCAACAAATGAATAGACAGCTTCGTTATCAACATGATAAGGTATTGACTGGCTAACAATCGGAGATGTAACGACAATCAGAGAGAAAAGCAATCCTAATATTTTATTCATAATTCTATTTATTCACTTCGCGCACCACCAAAAAGCACGTTTTTAAGTGCCTTAAAAAAATATTTCAAATCAGTTTTAATCGGATTTTTAAGATACGCATCAACATATCGACTTTCCGAATCCATAATTTCGATTAAATTTTTTGGCATATCAGCATAAAATGGCGGAATAAATCCTGGTTTTACCAATATTCGTTTTTGCTGCAACTCAGGTGTATAAAGATTATAAAAATGTCGGCTTAATGGACGTACACCCACCAATTTTATCTCACCTTTCATCAAATTTATTATCATGGGAAATTCATCAAGCCAAACACGGCGCATAATTTTACCCACCAAGGTAATTCGCTCATCATTAGCAATTTTTCCTCCTTTTTTCAAATTGTTATTCTCGAACATAAATCCCTGAAGGTATTCAGAGTAAGTGTACATAGTGCGTAGCTTATAAACTTTAATCATTTGGCCACCTTTACCAACCCGATCCATCGTAAAAATAGGCCCCATAGAAGGATGCTCATCAAATGCAGTATCTCGCTCTTTTTGAGCAACAAAAAACATTAAATGACCAATGTTTCGATGCGCTTTTATTGAAAATCCTGCATAAACCAAACGCCCCAATGCCGAATACTTACTAATAACCCGATTACGACCATCGGTAATAAAATAATAAAACCAGCGAGTTATGGGAAGTTTAGGGAAAACACGTTTAAAAATATAATCGAACAAAAAATAAATTTGACTAATGCCAAAAGGGAATTTCTGTAGCAACCGTTTCCCTCGTAATTCGCTGGTTTCAACGCATCCAATAAAAGTGCCTCCAATTTTTAAATGATGATTAACCGTTTCGAAAAAAGTGTTGATGTAACGAATTTCGTTAATCTTTTGAAGATTGACTATTGTTTGAAAATCATTCCGATGCTGATAAATAATATTAAACCGATTACTGGTTGCTAAAACCAATGTGTTGGGATCCTCAAAGTCGTACTTATCCGACAACCATTCGGAAGCTTCTTCTCCAGATAGACCTAAAACATTGGTTCTCATCATATAATTATACTTTATTCGTTTTTAGTGTACTGCCCCCTATTTGCCGTTTATTCTTTAGTCGTTTTCTTCGTAGTAATACGAGTGATCAATTCCTTTCATAAACATTTCGCGGTCGGTTATTTTTGATGTGAGCGCATTATTCAAAAGCGTTTTTAGAACACTACTTTTTGTGGGACTTAGCATCATTGCATTCATATAATCTTGCTTGCTTATCTTACTCCAATCCACGCATTTCTTGAGGCGTATTTTCAATATCAAATCCAACCATATTCTGGCGCTTCTTCCGTTTCCTTCCATAAAAGGGTGTGCAATATTCATTTCTACATATTTGTTTACGATTTCGTCAAATGTAGTTTCGGGCATTGCTTCTATTTGCTTTAATGTGCCTCCTATAAAGTGTGATACGGCAAATTGAAAACCACCTTTTGATATATTTTCTTGTCTGATTTGTCCTGCGAAATCATACAATCCGCCAAACAAATAAGCGTGAATTTGTTGCAAGCCTTTGGTTGTACCAACTTCTATGCTGTTAATAAAAGAACTTTCAAACAGGGCATACGCTTTTATTTTGCTTTTTCCATCAATGCTTTCATCACTAAACGTAAACCAATCTATAAATCGGTTTGCCTTTTTGCCCTGAAATTCTTTGCCTAAGGCAACAATACCGTCGAAATCTAGCATGTCGGCGAAACGTTTTTTACCGTCAGGTGCAAGAAATTTCAACTGGGTAGTAGCACTAACCACTTGACTGTTTTCTTTTTTCAATTTGGCCTTAAAATATTTCCAATAGTTACGAGTTTTAGTGTAGTCGTCTTGTTCGGTAAGCAATGCTACAATATCCAACACACTAAACCACCACTTGGCGATTTGTTCGTCCCAAACGGCTCGCACTTCGCGGTCGTCGAAAAAATGTATGGAGATTTTTGCATTGCTCATAATCTTAATGTTTTCTATGCTGTCACTCGGTAATTATCAGCGTAAAGTTACAATCATTCTTATCTTTTAGTTGAAATCTGCGGTATTATGTTGCATTGACCGCGACCGTTTAGGATGTAGATATTTTTCAACTTCCGAAATCATAAACGCAGTCACATCGATACAATTTCCCAATAACACTTCGCGCTGATTAATGGCTTTTTGCTTATAGCTATCGTCAATAAACATGGCTGCCGATGTTTGAATAGCCAACTCCTGATCAGAATCCGACTCGGTGAAATTTCGCACTAAACCATATTCATCCTCTAAGTAACGCGGATAACCACGTCCATCGTTATCCATAAAAATCGAAGGTGTACCTAACATGGATGCTTCGGATGCCATGGTTGAACTTTCACCAACTAGCAGCGTGGCAAAAGCAATGGCATGGTGCATTCGATGCGCAGGCAAGGGGAATTGATACTGCTCTAACGAATCGGGCAAAGGCTCATCAGATGATATAAACACCTTGCCATGAGCCGATAAGGCATCAATCAGCTTGAGTTTATTTGCATGACTCATCCCTTGATGGCCTCGATCGTGCCATGCAGTCCAGTCAACAAAACGCACAATAACATAGTGTTCACCTTCGGCAATTCCCAACTCCGAAACCACATTTTTATCGGGTGTAAACCAATTGGGATGCAAATAACACAACTCCATAAAACCTGCAAATCGTTCTTGCTTTGCCCCCAAATCAACCTCAAACCAATTTGAGGTATATACCTTTGCGACAAATGGCTTAATCAATCGCTGATAAAGCATAGCCGTTTCGGTATCTTCGAATGCGAGGTAGGGTTTCCGCAATAATCCGGATGCTGGTCCCGCATATACAGTTCCAAAATCGAGAAATAAATCGACCTTATATTTTTTAGCTAATCGATATTGAAACCACACAGCTTTGAATAAATAGATAATTTTTCCCAGCGTTGACTTAGAGCCAGTTCCTCGGTTGTGGTAAGGAATTTTATAGGCATCGAGTAGTTCGAAAACGTACTTGCGATTACGTGCCGAAACCACAGTTTGGTGGCCACGTTTTTTCATCTCATGAATGAAATTCTTGAAATAATGCACATGAGCCGGATGTCCAATATCAATAAATATGGTCATATTTTAGTCTTTAAAAACCAGACGCTTTAAGGGTTTTAATACATTCAACATTTTTAAGGCAAGCACGCCCATATAATAAATATGCGGTTTTGAAATCCACAAATAACGCCCTGGATGATACATCTCACCTCCAAAACGCAACTTAAAATCGCGAACGCCATATTTTTTTTGAGGCTTGCCCGCTCCCATAAAATCAAAATATTTGCAACCTCGCTTCACAGCCTCTTCAATGCCACTCCAAATTAGTAAATCGTTAGGCTTCAAATGAAACGTAGCATAATCGGAAGCCACATAATGATTGTAAACAGCTCGATTATCGATTAACGCAAACAAAGCACCAATAAGCGTATCGTTTTGATACGCACCCATAACAATGGCATCACCTGCTGGATTCATAACATCATGAATATAAGCAAAATAACTTTGCGAAGGCATGGGAACTCCAATGTGCTGATAGTGATTTTTAAGTATTTGATAGGCTTGTGCAAAATCATGATTGTTTATAGAACGACAAACCACTCCGCGACGCTTGGATTTACTAATGCCATTCCTACGCGAGGCAGAAAGATTTTTCCAAATAGGTTCAGTGCCATTAGTAGCATCCAATAAAATATTTAAATGATCTTCGTATTTAAATTCATTGAGCTTAAATAAATCATCCTCAATAAACGTATCGATAGGACGGAATTCGATGTAAACAGCCGTTTTTCGACAAAGCTGCTTTAATTGCTGAATGAGTAACCTCCCAGCGGATGAATCACTTTGACTAATTAAAGGGCCACCAATAATTAAAACGCGTTCAGAGAATCGAGCCATCAACCCTTTGCCATTGGACATTCGAACGGCTAAACAACCTCCCTCGATTTGACCCGATTGCCCTCTTAATACCAGCAAAAATGGATGATGACCCTCAACGTGAAAGTATAGTTTAAACATGGCACTTCCCTGAAAAACTGTGCCTTTGGGAACATTGACAACAAAATCATTCCACTCCTCTAAAACAGCTGCATCAGGAGAGGTAATACTTTCGATATGATAGGTTAAATCAGTAACAGCCATTCGAAATATTATTTTTTTAGGATAATTAAAAGTTGTTTCATCCTATTTTTAACTGATTGTAAAACAAGCTGTTTCAGCCATTGAATGTTATTATTACACCATCTCTCGGGATGTGTTGTAATCATCAAAAAAGGAGAATCTAAGCGATCTGAAACGATTTTAATTAAATCGAAAGTACTGCGAGCCATTTGTTTGCGAGTTGAACTGGTTTTATCGCGCACAACAAATGCATCTCCATCCCAACGCCTTGCCGAATCGGTATAATAGATCCATTTCTCGGGATTCATTTCCTGATAGGGTTCTCCCAAAATTTGATTTTCAGCAAAATTAATGTACGGTAATAAATCGCGGTTATCGTATTTCGACAACGGACTACCATGCATGCAAATGGTTGAAACAGGCACAATGGTTCGCAATGTTTCCAAGTTGTTGTGAAACATTTTCAACGCTTGATCTCTATTGCCATTAGCCATAGCCAAATCTTCGTAATGATATCCAATCTCGTGTCCTAAATCATGTATTGCCCTTATTATCTGCGGTTTAAAAATAGATGGAATCATTCGAAAATAATAGGTGCTTTTAATACCCATGCGGTTTTCCAACTTTGCTTTCTCGAGAGCTAATTTGGGAAGTCGATCCACATCGTGCCTGAGCACAACAAATTCAGTCAATTCAGCATTTGACACAAACTGTTGAAATGTGCCAAGCATATAATTACTTGATTGCAGTGTCTCTAACAACAATTGATAGGCAGCTAACGTAAAATCTCTCATGACTATTTCACTAGTTTTTGATACTGACTAATCAATTGTCTGCTAACTTCCACTATATCATAAGGTTTTATCAACTCCGGCCCATTGGTTGGAATGGGCTCATTTATAGCTTTTTCAATAGCTTGAGCCACTAAATCGGCTTTGGATTCAACCACATAACAACCAGTTAAACCCTGAGTTATTTCGGCCACATCGCCTACAGGCACTGTAACAATAGGCAATCCGCAAGCCATAGCTTCTTTTATCACATTGGGCGACCCTTCGCGAAAAGAAGTAAGCAACAACACATCAGCTGCCTGATAATGAAGCAAAAGTGCTTTAGCATCCATTCCAAAAAGTGGTTTTAACACCACATCATTGCGGTTTAAAAGCTTGAAAGCAGCTTCGGCTAGGGGGTAATTTTTCTCAGGTCGTTCGGGATGCGAAACCCAAACAACGACTTTTTTATCTGGATAATCCATGGTTTTCCTTGCCTCGTCGCGATTGCCTTGCTTAAAAAAAGAGGTATCCACTCCGTTTGATAAAATTAAAGCGTTGGGTAAACGAACGCGTTTTCGCATCATCTCGCTCATTATTAAAGTCGTATCCCAATAATTGCGACTAAAAAAACGATTCAACACATTAATAATGCAACCTAAATGAATATCACTACCCATTAAGGTGACAATTAATGGCTTAGCTCCAGCTAATGCTGCGGCCATACCACTTAACCCATAATGCGCATGAACCACATCGTACTTGTTAATTTTCAGATGTTGCCTTAGTTTTTTTATGTTTTTTATATAGCCAGTGATGCCGCGTCCAAGAATGTCGAAAAACACTACTTCAACACTTTCATTAATTAACCCTTGGGCTTGGAAATTAACATTCGGTGAACGTCCGTAGCGCGTGTTGCCACTACAAACAAATAATATAGAGAGTTTTTTATCCAACGGGAAAAGCTTATTTTAAACAAATCTATGATTTAGAGAGGAACTTCGCACTATTGAAAATCAACTATTTTACCAATCCGTGCTATGCTTTGTTAAACAGATAATTTAAGCATTCAAATAACTAAATATTACAAAATGTAACGCCAAGTCGATTCACTTGTTCCCAAATCATGAAAAAAGACTCACAAAATAGTTCACAAAACTTTCAACACTGTGCTTATTTAAAGCTGCATGGCGCGCATTTATCCCTTTCTGCTTGCAAATTCCATCGTCGCTAATCAATTCTAAGATGGCATCACAAATCTTTTCTACATTATTTTCGACCAATTCACCTTCGTTTTCAGAAATCAACCAACGAGTATCACCCACATCGGTGGCAACAATCGCATTTCCGGCGGCCATGGCTTCTAATGCAATCTGACTAGGGTAATTCTCATACTCACCAATCGCTAGAAACACTTTTGATTTATTTAAAATCTCCCATGGTTTCATAACTAATCCTAAATACTTTAAATTACATTCAGGATTTTCAGCAATGAACTCCTGAACAGCTGATGCCATTGGCCCATCGCCGCCAATAATAAATTGCACTGAGCTAAAGACTTGATAACGCTCACCAAACAACTTGGCTGCTTCGCAAAAAAGTAAAGGATTTTTCAAATGGTTTAACCTTGACATGAATACGACCCAATTCTCTTTTGGAAATTGAGGTAAATAGTTCGTGTAATCGGCAAAGCTATTAGGTGTAATCGAAATTTTTGAAGCAGGAATAGTGCCTGCCTCGGCTTCAAATTCGCGGACTAAGCCCGGTGCTAAAAAATCTATTCTATCGGCATGTTTAACCACCGAATATTGCGAATCGAAATATTGCAAATAACCGCGAAACATTGATAATTCGTTATGACTATTGGCACTGTAAATAAGTTTACATCCAGTGAGTTTGCAAAATGGCCAACTAAACATGCCTCCGCTCCAAACCCCATAAATCCAGTTAAAAGTATATTTGCGTTTTAGCTTAAATAAAAAACGTGTGTAGCTCAACCATATAATAAATGTTTTTACAAAATACTTATTAGCTCCTAACCAACTTCGAATTCCCGCAGGCTTTTTATCAACCTCAATCGTGTGCGATTTATGATCGCCTGCATTTTTTTCGACTCTTTTATGGGAATAAAAAGGCGGGTAAAACAGCTCTATATTTTTGCTTGGATGTAGAATCCCTCCTTCATTTAAAATTTGATATAACACATTGTTTATCACCAAAATAAAATCATCTCGCTCCTTATCTAAATAATTAAATAGGTTGATGTAACGTTTTTCAGCTCCACCAAAATTATCCGATAGGTTTAGTACAGCCAATATTTTCTTGGGTGGTTTGAATTGATTGGTTTTCATGATTCCTCATTTAAAAGATCGTTGAACACCGCATGAACATGACTTGCGCGATTCACCCATGTTAAATTATCTAAGGCAAAAGTGGCACATCGTTGTTTTAGACCGCTATTTTGATAAAAAAACTGATGTATTTTGGGGGTTAAACGCTCAATTGGTTCATGAAAATCAACGACCATTCCAAGCTGATTATTTACAACCATTGGAACCAATGTATGCACATGAGGCGAAATGAACACCGGCACTCCACTCGCCAAATACTCAGCAAACTTAGTAGGGAAAGCACAATGATTCAGCAATAAATCTTCTCGTACGAGAAATGCAGCATCGGCCACCATTTGAATATCGTTTAACTCGGTTGCATTTAATTTTCGAATTTGATAGGCCGATTTAGGAACATTTGCTTTGGCCAATGCCTGATGAAAACTGGTTGGTGAAGATGAGCTATTAATCAACCAAAACGATTCAGGATAGAGATAGTGAAACTGTGCAAAAAAACTGGCCATCCAATCAAGCATCTGATAATGATGATCGGAACCCGAATAAAGCCAGATAAATCGACCACTTAATCCTAATTCACCTCGTTTTTCTGAAGCCTTTTGGGGTAGATAATTGAAAATTTCGGGATTGTAAAAATTATATTTCGGAACTCGCTTAATATGAGATGGGATAGCTTTAAAATCGTCGCTTACGGTAAATAACAAATCGGTTTTGGCAAACAACAGCTTCTCCATTAATCCTTTTAAAAACACCTTAAATTCCGATGCTCCAGCTTCTTTAATTTCAGCTACTCGATCACCTCGAAGATCAAAAATTAGTTTAAACCGCACAAACAACTTGGCCAAAGCAGGATAAAAAGTACCTATATAATTGTATCCATAAACCACATTGGGTTGTTGCTGACGAATTATTTTAAGCAGATTCCGACTATTTTTAAATGCCTGAATAATTTGATAGTAAAACTTTCCGCGAGGATATTGACGTTCGAAATAGATTTGCTCAAAATCACCATCAATACCAACTGTCGAAAAATAGGTTTTAGCTTCCTTTATTTCACCCGGCAAATTATTTAATACCACCAAAATAACCTTTGTTTTGCTTGCTTTTAACAAGGGCAATAAATGCTCGAACATCACATGAAAATTACGCACTTCTCCTTTGCGACAATAACCAATAGGGTAAACAAAGAGCAATTTTTTTTCAGCCATTTTCAATCGAGGTATTAGATTTCGAAAAGTGCAAAAGCACTATTAATTAATCAGTTAAAAGGAATATTCGTCATTATTATTACAAAAAAACGCGCTCCCATAAGGCAATATTTAGCTGTCGCACCCGATCATTTATTGAATACGAATTCCGACCATTAGAAACATTCAATTCTTTCAACAATCGTGAGCCATTTATTTCATCTTCCATCCACTGTTTGTGCTGTCCTTTAAACCAATAAGCATCTCCGTTCGGAAAACCCATTTTATCTTTTCGCCATACAATATTGGCAGGCAAATGATTGGAAAATGCTTTTCGAGCCAAATATTTTGTAAATCCGTTATGTATTTTGTAACAAGCAGGGACATTCAGCACAAAATCTACCAAGTGATTATCCAAAAATGGCAATCGCGATTCAACCGAATGAGCCATCGAAAGTCGATCGCTATAGTGCAAAAGGTTAACCAATTCGTGCGTTGTATCAAATGCCAATCGATCGTTTAAAGGCAAAATCATATCCGGATTTCGCTGCTTTTTAATTAAACTGTTCTCGAGTTTTTGTTGCGAAATAATACGTTTAACAAGGTTCAAAACCAACGAGGCTATTACGAACGACTGCCCTTTGCCACTGTTGTGTTTTAACTGGATGGCTTCCATTGCAAAACCTCCTAACCCACTATTTGCTAGATGATTAACAAAATACCGATTGTATCCTGCCAATATTTCATCAGCACCTTGACCATCGATAGTTACTTTAACGTTGTTTTGTGCAGCAAGCTGATAGACATGCCATCCGGACATGCACGAATCGGCTGGAGGGAAATCCATATGCCATATTAATTTAGGGTAGATTAGTGGCAATAAATCAGCATTAGGTTCTGTAAAAAAAGCGTTTAGTTTTAATTTGTGAGCTAACTCATGCATAAATTTACTCTCATCGAAATGCGCTAAATTTTCGTTGCGATACACATTCGAAAATGTTTTTTGCAAGTCATGTGCTTGCTGCCCACTTAAATGCTGATTTACCAGATAAACCAACGAAGAACTATCGAGTCCTCCGGATAAAGCTGATCCAACAGTAACATCACTTCGAAGTCGAATGACCAAACTCTCATTTAACAACCGAAAATATTCGTCAGTCAAATGATTGAATTCAGCTTCATTATATTGATGTCTTTGACTATAAACCTGTGGTTTCCAATAATTAACAAATGACAATTGATTTGCATTTTTACAATCCAATTCAAGGAAAGAGGCGGATGGAAACCGTTTAATCGATTTGAATGGTGTATCAGATTCCCATTCGCAATTGCCTTTTTGGGCGATGTGTTGGCATTGCGCTAAATCGGGCGATCGATCAACAATAGGATGCTGTAACAATGCTTTGGCCTCGCTGGCAAATAAAAAATAGGATCCATTATAAAAATAATAGAGAGGCTTTATGCCAAATCGATCACGAGCCAAAAACAACTTAGTTTTTATACTATCATAAATAGCAAAGGCAAACATCCCATTCAACCGCTCAACGCACGCTTTTCCCCACTGATTGTAGGCAGCTAAAATAACTTCGGTATCGGTTGAAGTTATAAATTGATGTCCCAAAGCTTCTAGCTCAACCTTCAACTCTTTATAATTATACACCTCGCCATTATAAACAATCCAACTCGACTGGTAACTCATTGGCTGCAAACCTCTATCTGACAAGTCGAGAATACTTAACCGCTTATGTCCCAATGCAAGGAAACCAAAGCCTTCTGAATTTTGACTCTGAATAGGTTGATGGAATAACGTTGTTTTTGTCGGATTGACAATTAAAAATCCCTCCCCATCAGGTCCTCGATGGTTAATGGTTTGTGTCATGGAATAAATTGATGAAAATGACACACTTGCGTTATTGAAAGAAAGTATTCCAGTTATCCCACACATAAAAACACTTAGTTTAGGTTTTGAAAATTAACAACAGATGAATTGATTTCAGTTATTTTGATATTATTACAAAAGAATCAGAGAGTTTTGGAACGCCCTATTTCGCCTAGCAAACCTCTGTAAATACCTAGATAATAATATTTTGCAAAACTTCTTCCTCCTTTTTTCATGAGCCATCGAATCTTAATTGGTGCAACAGCTAATTGACCCAATAAAAACCATATCAACCATTGGTATAAGCCATGACGCTTGAAAAAAAGAATTCGGTTTCTATTGATATAATAATATTCAAACGCATATTTATCGGACCTTTGGTTCGACCAATCATGAAGATGTATTAATCGAGCATCCCGAACCGCTTTAACTTTAATTTGATTTTTTCGCAATCGATAGGCAAAATCTATCTCTTCACCATACATAAAACCTTCTTCGTTCCACAAACCAACAGTTTGATAGCACCATTTTTGAATCATAAAACCAGCACCAACAGGGAAAGTCACATCAACCACCTCGGGAAGCTGATCCCAATATCGCGCTTGAAGTCCCCAGTCGGGATATCGCTTTGTAAATCCCGACAAGGAGAAATAGGTTCGGAAAGCTTGCAGTTTTAAATTTTCTATGGGCGATGTGCCATCAATTATCATGGGACAAAAAACACCAACAGTAGCATGTTTTTTGGCCTGAGTAAGGAGAACCGCTACAAATGCCTCGTCAAATTCCACATCGGTATTTAATATGAGAAGTAAGTCCGACCCATTCTCAAAGGCTTTTTTTGCATTAACATTATGACCTTTAGCAAACCCACCATTTTCATTCGATCGCTCTAATAATATGGTTGGTAGCATCTCTATTATCAAATCGGCACAACCATCTGTCGATTGATTATCATAAACATACACATCGTTTATAACATGACGTTGCTTTAAAAGCGAGTTAACCAACCGAGGAATGTGACGTTTCTCGTTGTACAGTACAATGGAGGCTGCGACCCTAAAGTCACTTTTATTGCTACAATCCAATTTCATTTAAACGGTCTTTTAACGAAATGAATTGCACTTTTTTATCGTTTAACGATTGCTCAATCATAGCAATACCAAAAGGACTAAGGTTTTTAGGATGTATAATAACCACGCTATTCGCTAACGCTTTTTTTACTAAATAATTCCATTTTTCAGGAAAACTATTATCAGCTGTTAACTGCGAATAGCTAGGTTTTAATCGGTTCGCCAATGTTTTTGATCGTCCAGATGGAGAGTCTTCCAATGGACGCCCGTCGCCATACTTTCCGGGATTAAGGTACTTCACGCGACGCAACAAGGCGAAATATAGTTTGCGAATTAAAGAAAGATGAACAGTGCCAATTGGGAATTCAAGAAATGCCCCATGATCGTCGCGCTCCATAACGGTGTTACTAAAACGATAATGTTGCTGAACAGGAACCGATCGAAAATCGTATCCTAAGATGTGGTTTGTATTAAACATTCCATTCCCAACCGATGAATCATAAACAATGCCATTTGCTAATAACGCATTTTTCATGGGACGAAAAGGCTCAATGGCATAGGCACCTGCTCTAAAACCAATCACTTTATAATCTGCAATTACAGTACGGCAAAACGTTTCAATTAATTGATGTCCCTTGGTAACGCAGCCTAAAATTGTATTTATATCTTCGGCATCATCAATTTCGTTTAGCGACTGTAGCCGAAACCGCTTATAATCAAAAATCCACCGAAATCCATCCCACTTTGCATCAAGCCAATGTGGATGGATGTGTAATTGAACATCGTGTCCCGCTCTAAGCAAAGAGTCTATTTGGTCCTCAATCAAATCCTTATCAATTTTTAATTCAGGAACATGAGTCATTTCGCACAAGCGGTAATAGTGCAAAACATCCCAAAACACAGTAGCTTTTGCACCATGTCGTTCAAGCAGTTGCATTAATTTACGCGTAGGACGAATCATGCAATTCTCAACAGTTCCAGAATCTGAACCGAAATAAAGTTCGTAATCGATAGTTAAAACAATAGACTTCATTTGTGTATGTTTTTCAGTAACCTCATTAAACGAAAAACACATTCATAGTTTGACCGTTTACTAACGAATGATAAATGTAGTTAAAATCCGCTCTTCTTTTTGTACTAAAATTCAGTTCACTTACATTTGCTGCAAGTGAAGTTGATAAATAACTGCTAAAAAAGTACATCTATGTAATGCGATTATTTTCATTGAAATAACTCACTCTCAGCCGATAATAGGCAGCTATTAGCATGGCAATAAAAAAGTTGAAAATCATCCGTCCATAGGCTAACTCAACAAATAAGTAGTTCGGACGGAAAATAAATGATTTAACAAAATATCCAAATCCTAATACAATCATTATCAGCTCCATTTGATGGTTCATCACAAAATCCAACGACATTTGTCGTTTTACAAATCGAGAAATTTTAATCAACAACCGAATAATTAGCACATAAAGTATGCTGTAAAGTGCCATCCCCAGAAATCCAAAATAGGCAATATGCCCAGTAATCGGCAAATCGGTAACATCGTAATCCGTTTCATCAAATTTTAATGATACATAGTCGCGATTACTTGCTCCTGCACCAAAAAATGGAGCTTCGCGAATAATGCTTAAATGAGCAGGCACTTGATTGTTCAATCGCGCCTCTACTTCACCCGATGTATAGGGCTGCCCTGTTGCTATCAAGTAAATATCTTCGCCTAACCGTGCGGCATACTCAATGTATTTTGGAAAAGTCACTAACAATACCGAAATGAGTAGAAGTAAAAAAAATGCCCCTTTTTTAATCAAGTTGGAAATTGGATAATTGAACCATTTATAGAGGATGTAAAAAACGGTGGACATTAACGCAGCCAAAGTAATGAAAACACTCTTTGTTAAGGCCAACACAATTCCACCAAAAACCATGGCTGCCGTGAGGTACAAGAAGTTTTTATACTTATAGGGTGTTTTGGTGAAAAATAAATACATCGCCAACGGAATGGTGAACTCCGAAATTCCTGTTGACTCAAGGCTGTATCGCATAATGCCGCTACCTTCATAGCGTTCAAACGACATAATGGGGAGCATCTCTGTACCAGCCAATAAATCGATGTAATGCACGAAATAAACACCAAAGGAGATGAAGACCAACATATCAATCAATAATCCAACACGTCGCAGGCAAAATATAAAAGCTGGAATAAGAATAATAAAGCCAAATATACTGGTGCGTTCACGTATTAATACAAATCGAAGAAAATAATCAGCGCTATGCCCCGGTACAATCCATCCATATATAAACAAATGATAGAGCATAAATATCAATTGAATACCTAACAACCACTTAAAAATACCATCGCGCCACAAAGGCGTTTTATCTACTTTGGGCGAGAAAAAAGGGATAAAGCACAATACCATAAACAAATCGCCATAATAGAGTCCACCCCACGATGCTTTATCGAAATAAATGGTAAAATAACCGCTTGGGTCAAAAAGCAGCATTAGAAATAACCAAAAAAAGAAATCGGGATATTGCCAAATGTACTTAACTGAAATAAATAGGAGTATTGTGCCAAGAAGCAATATTAAGATAGCACTCATATTTTTGATAACATTTGAACAACAATTTCTTTAACTCTACTGAATTTAATAAGATTCAACACCAAAGGCATTGCAATGGATAACAATACAATGCCAATTTTAATAGTATAAGATACATGTCCCAAATTAAAATACCAAAAAACGGATGGAATCAGTGATAAAAAGAACATCATCAAATAATAAATTCCGATACGATAGTAAGGATAATTAATTGTAAAATACCGATTAGCTACGATGACTTTAACGACCCAATAAATAACAAAAGATATAAATGTGGTTACTGATGCTCCTAAAAATCCCCACTTGGGAATAGCATAAAAATTTAATCCAATATTAATGGATGCAGCCAAACCTGTGATCCATGAAAAATGCCAGGTTTTTTCAGATAATACAATACCTGGAGCCATGGTTTGATAGGATTGTTCGGCTATTAAGGAAAACGCTAAAAACGGAATAGCAACCGCTCCTGGAACATATGCCTCGGTTGTTATAATGCCTACAGCTTCGATACTGAAAACAGATACAAACACAGATACAAAAACACTTAAAACCAAATAAATATTGAATATGTCGATAGCCATTTTCCGAGAATTGGGTTTTCCTGCATCTGTTTCTTTGTGATAAACGCTAAAAAACAATACACTAAAACTCATTTGAACAGCCATATTTAGTAGCATCACAGGCTGCGAAAAAGTGCTACCGATAGAGTATTTCCCAATTTCTTCGAGCGTGCTGTATCGTAATAGAAAAAACCGATCCGAAACCTGCAAAATCCAAACCGACATGGCCGACCACACAAATGGAAATCCAAACTTAAGCATGGTTCTAGCCCACGTTTTTGAAAAATGATAGGAGTATTTATCTTTATTAAAGAACAACCAAGTCACAACAATCACTACCACCGAACTCACAATACGGGCAATCATCGACCCATCAACACCCTGTTTTAAGATAACTACCAACCAAATTCCCAACGCAACATTGCTGACCGACTTTATAATAGTTGATAACGAAAATAGCCACGGTTGACGATAATATCGAAATAACCGTCCCTGTTCCTCCATTAATATTGAAATAGGAATTAAAATCAACGAAAACCCGACGGCCCAAGCATATTGAGGTGAATCGAAAAGTAAAACTGAAATTTGCGAACAAAAAAACAAGGGGATAATGGAAGGTATGAATGTTAAAAGTCGAATAATGAATATGGTATAAATAACATCGCCTTTTTGCTTTCCTGCTTTAAAAAAATAGTAACCTCCAGCAGCATCTAATCCCAAACCATAAAATGCGGTGGCAAGCATTACAAAAGTCGATAAAGTTTCAATGATACCAAACTCCTCGATGGTTAAAGCTCGAGTGTAAAATGGCAATAGCAAAAGGCCAATGAATTTTTTTAGTCCACTACCCAATCCATAAACCACCGTATCTTTTAAAAACTCTTTTTTTATTCCCATTAAATTTATATTCAATCATTCGAACGAACGAAAATAACATAAAGTAGATGAAAAAAATGCAGTTTTACATATATCGATAAAAAAAGGGGATGATCGTCCTTGATCATCCCCTTAAAATAATAACTATTAATTCGTTTATAACGAAAATGTTTTTTTGATTACATCCACATAGTCCAATTTTTCCCATGCAAAAAACTCAACTTCTTTTTCGATCTCTTTGCCATCTTGCATCACCTTAACCTTTTGAGTATATGGTTTTCGTCCCATGTGACCATAAGCAGCAGTGGCTTCAAAAATTGGGTTTTTTAATCCAAAGCGACGAATAATTGCTGCAGGGCGCATATCAAAGAGTTCTTTAATTTTTTCAGCTATTTCTCCATCTGTTAACTTAGCAGCTGAGGTTCCATATGTATTAACATACAATCCAACAGGTTGAGCTACTCCAATGGCATAAGCCACCTGCACCAGCACTTCGGATGCAACACCTGCCGCCACTAAATTTTTAGCAATATGACGAGCGGCATAAGCTGCTGAACGATCTACTTTCGATGAGTCCTTGCCCGAAAAAGCTCCGCCACCATGTGCGCCTTTTCCTCCATATGTATCAACAATAATTTTACGACCTGTCAAGCCTGTATCTCCATGTGGACCTCCAATAACAAATTTACCAGTTGGGTTAACATGCAAAATATACTCCTTTTCGAATAGCTGTTGATTAGATGCAGATAATTTAGCTTTTACTCGAGGGATTAAAACATTTTTAACATCAAGACGAATTGTTGCCAACATCTTGTCGTCAACATCAAAATCGTCGTGTTGAGTAGATACAACAATGGTATGAATACCAACAGGTACATTTGCATCGTTATATTCTAAGGTTACTTGCGACTTTGAATCGGGACGCAAATAAGTCATGAACTTACCTTCGCGACGAATAGCAGCTAACTCAAGTAGTAACAAATGCGACAAATACAATGGCAATGGCATTAAATCATCGGTTTCGCGACAAGCATAGCCAAACATCATACCTTGATCGCCAGCACCTTGATCGTCTGGATTGGCACGCTCAACACCCTGATTAATATCAGCCGATTGCTCGTGTAAGGTAGAGATTACGCCACATGAACCTGAATCGAACATATATTCGGCTTTGGTATAGCCAATTCGTTTAATAACATCGCGAGCTACTTTTTGCACAGCTACATATCCTGCTGTTTTAATCTCGCCACTCACTACTACTAATCCTGTAGTCACCAAGGTTTCGCAAGCCACCTTCGATTCAGGATCTTGGCGCAACAAGTCGTCTAATATGGCATCTGAAATTTGATCGGCCACTTTATCAGGATGTCCCTCTGACACCGATTCTGATGTGAATAAATATCCCATAACACAATAGATTTATACTGCCTTAAGGCATTAGTTTTACATTTAAATAATTGCGGAGAAAAAGAGGTGGGCTTAGACGACATGCGTTTTAGCATTTTTTTTAGTGGTTGCAAGCTGACAAATCCTTCCACTTTTTCTAGTACAAAGAAACAAAAATTTATTTCGACACCAAAAACAATCGAAAACAATTAAATGTTCACATTAATAAAAAAACACTTCTTAAGTTCTAACTTGACTATCAAACTCAAGCAAGCCAATTATACATCTATATTTCAATGAATTACACTTCATTATTTTTATTTATTTTACGTCAAAAAGATTAATGCTATTTTTTTTCTAATTTTTTCTGAGATATGTTTGGAGATTTTCAAATTTGCCATATCTTTGCATCCGCATTTGAAAACCAAACAACACGGTTCAAAAGCAATTGGTCCCTTCGTCTAGGGGTTAGGACACAAGATTTTCATTCTTGAAACAGGGGTTCGATTCCC
>JBBQUP010000043.1:0-28121 GCA_038212305.1 Bacteroidales bacterium | reverse complement strand
TTTATCTTTGATTCCATAATTATTAGAAATAAATCGGTTAATCTTTCCATTTAATCTTTCAGCTTTTGCGTTTGTTTGTTGAGACTCAAAAAAGTTTACAATTTCATTCTCATGTTTTCGTATCATTTTTACTACTGATTTAAATTCTTTTAATTCGCTGTTTTTGACAATCATATACCAACAATGTAGTTCATTAACAATTACAGATGTTGCTTTTATTCTATTTGAAATATTGTACCATTGTTTAAATTTTTGAGCCAATTGGTATGCCTCATTTAGTTCGCTATGATTGATAAACACTTGATTCATAATATCAATACCTGCTTCGCTCCATTTATCTGGCGATTGGGTTAGTCGGTAACGACAATGTTTCAACATTTCTAATTTTCGTAGGATTTCATAGTCCTGTTCTGTTTTTCCTTTTCCTTTTGAGAGTTGTTCCGAGAGTTCTTTTTTTAGTCTGGTTCGCACATCCAATACTGCATCATACACATATTGCATGACATGGAACTTATCGATAACTACCTTTGCATTAGGGAGTTCTTGCGAACAAACACTTAGGTAACTAGCAGCCATGTCGCAACTTATATTTTTAATTTCAGACAGTTTTTTGCCAAATAATGAAATTGCTTTTGAAACTTCGGTACTCTTACAGCTCTCGATCATCATGGCAATTTTCCCTGTTTGGGCATTGCTTAAGATACTAAAACCTTCATGTCCGATAGCCTTGTCGTCTATGCTCATTTTAGAGCCAATGTTCTCGGGTTTGAACACGTACAAGGGTTTGCCTTTAGTTATTTCGCCAGTCTGTTCGTCTACGTTTTCCAAATAATTTGGATGCCATTTACTATTCTCTATATCTGGCTTGTAATCACTCAAGTAATTGCGATACCAATGATAAAGGGTTTTTGGCTTGAGGCTAAAAACTCGAGCAACGGTGGAGATGTTGACTGGTTCTTCTTCTATCTTATTCCTTTAAAAAAAGCCCCAACTCGGGAACCATTTTTACTCCTTTCAGCGTTAAATCATAGCTGTTGCTATAGTGTGTATCTTCGGTGGATCGTTTGTAGCGTCGACGATAAACCTTTAGGTAAATTGGCTTACATACGAAGCTATGACTCAAAGTCTCTATCGGATTGCAATAACCGTCAAAAACTACATCTGCAATGTCGTTTAGTTCAACAGGTATGAGGCCCTCTTTTTCTCGCAAATCAATTAACCAACAGTTTGGATACTCCGATGCTCCATATATCTCAAAGTTCTCCAATATATAACTCGGTACCAACATCCGTGATACGGTTTCTAATAACTTGTCCGTTGAAGGACGTTCTTTTCGCTTTTGTCCCATAGAAAACTAAGATACTTTTTTTTCATAGCACCTCAAAAAAAGAAATAACCAAATATTAATGCATTGGGTTTTTTGCAAATTTATTTGTATGCTTTTCACAGAGTCGTTATATAACTGGTATTGAATAATATATATTGAAATAGAGAACCTGAGTAGTTACGACATTTCACAATGAGATTCAAATAAAATTACAACATAGCTTTTATTACGAATGCCACCAAGGAGATGACATCCTCACAATTCACTATTCTTTATCTTAATATTAGCAATTACATTTATGATTTTATAAAGAGTTGATTAAGTGCAAATTGTTCGTATGGAACATTTGGTCTATCAGCAATTATTAAATAACACTAAAAAAGGTAGAAGGTTAACAGATATAACACTTAAGATTCCCAATTAAAAAAATTATACTTGCAGCCAAATACTGCATTCACTAACAAAGGATACTTTTAAGATGAATAATGTTAACACGATATTTTTGAATGGAAACTTGCCAAATGGCTATTCTCAATTGTAGACACAAACACGCCAGCTGATATGTGAGTAATATTCAATCAATTACAATACTATCAAAAGAAAAAACAGGCATCTACAATTCATGTAAATGCCTGTTTTAAGTGGGCCCACCTGGGCTTGAACCAGGGACTCCCTGATTATGAGTCAGGTGCTCTAACCAACTGAGCTATAGGCCCGGCTTTTTTTGTATTTTTGCCTTTGCGGTTGCAAAAATAAGAAGTTAATCATTATAAACAAATAAGATTTTAAATAATTATGAATTCATTGTCAGGAATCAAAAATATAATATTCGATTTAGGAAATGTTATTCTGGATATACATACATTAAAAACAATTAATGAGTTTGAAAAACTGGGATTCAAACATTTTAATGATTTGATAAGCAGCTCTAAATCATATGGTTTCTTCCATGATTTTGAAATAGGACAAATTGATCGGTACACTTTTTTCGATAAGATTAGAAAAAGTCAAAATATCAATGTGTCTGATCAAAAAATAATAAATGCATGGAATGCCATGTTGGGTGATTACGACCCCAAGAGAATTCGGAAAATCAAGCAACTAAAACCCCAGTTTAGACTATTTCTATTGAGCAACACAAACGAAATTCACTATAATGCTGTTCTCGACAAGATACCTGAAATAGATTCTTTCGAAAAGCTTTTTGATACGAAATTTCTTTCATATAAAATGAATATCAGCAAACCATCGGTAGAAATATTTGAAGAAGTATTAACGAAATCGAAAATTATTGCCTCTGAAACATTATTCCTAGATGATTCGCCTGCCAATGTTGCATCAGCCTTAAAAACGGGCATGCAATCACGTGTAGTAAACTACCCAACGGAATGGCTTAATTGGTTCTAGTCAACAAACTTGTAACCCACTCCTTTAATCGTTTTAATATAATCTTGGCCCAGTTTTTCACGAAGCTTACGAATATGAACATCAATTGTACGATCCCCAACAATAATATTATCTCCCCATACAGAAGAATAAATTTCATCGCGAGTAAAAACTCTATCAGGTTTAGAAGCTAATAATATTAGCAATTCAAACTCCTTTTTTGGAAGTTCAAGTTGTTTTTCTCCATGAGAAACAATATAGCGTTCACGGTCAATAATAATATCTCCTACCACCATAGGAGCAACACTTGAACCAGAGGAAGCTCCAGTACTTTCTACTCGATTTAATCGCTTTAAAAGAGCCTTAATCCGACTTATTAGCACCTTAGGCTTTACAGGCTTAGTGATATAATCATCTGCTCCTGCATCAAAACCTGCAATTTGAGAATAATCTTCACCGCGAGCGGTTAAAAAAGCAATTATCGAACTTTTAAGTTCAGGAAGTTTCTTAATCTCCTCACATGTTTCTATCCCATCCATTCCTGGCATCATAACATCTAATAAAATTAAATGAGGATGAAATGCCTTAGCTTCCTTAACAGCATCAATACCATTCGAAGCTGTTTTTATAAGAAATCCTTCTTTAACTAAATTATAACCAAGAAACTCAATAATATCAGGTTCATCATCAACCAATAATATGCGGTATGGATCATTCAACATGTTATTTTTTTTATGTAAAGATACTAATTAGATTATTTTCAATACTTTAATAATATTAACCATATGTTAATATTGTGTTAAATCGATTTTTCTAAAGTGAACGTAAACGATGTTCCAACACCTAATCGACTACTTACATTAATTGTTTGTTTATGTGCTTCAATTAGGTGCTTAACAATAGCCAATCCCAAACCAGTTCCTCCTTGTTCTCGACTTCTACTTTTATCAGCTCTATAAAACCGTTCAAATATCCTTGGCAAATCATGCTGACTAATACCTAAGCCATCATCTTTAATCTCAATTAATACCAAATTATCCATATCATAAAACCGTATGGTGGTAGCACCTCCTTTTTTGCCATAATTAATAGAATTAATAAGCAAATTCATTAAAACCTGATAAATTCTCTGCTTATCTGCAAAAACTAAAGTGTCACGAGCTGTATTTTTACCAAATTGCAGTTTTATATTCTTTTCGCGCCCTCTAATTTCTAGAGAATCCACAACATCAGTCAATAAATTATATAATAAAAACGACTCTTTATGTAACTCCAATTCTCCCGATTCAAGCTTTGATATCGACTCTAAATCTTCAATGATTGATATCATTCGATCAATGCTCTTTTCGGTTCTTTTAAGATACAATAAATTTATATTGGGATCATCCATCCCTCCATCAATTAAAGTTAATACATAACCTTGTATATTAAAAATCGGTGTTTTTAATTCGTGACTTACGTTTCCTAAGAATTCCTTTCTATACTTTTCCAGATCACGCAATTCTTGAATTTCTTTAATTCTGCCTGTCATCCAATTTCCTACTTCATCATTTACTCGTGTAAATAAATCCTCTTGTTCCCCAATAGCCGAAGATGAATTAGGTTTAAAACTATGAATGGTTTTATATATAGGCTTAATCTTGTTGTCAATAAACTCACGAATCAACCAATTGATAAGCATAAATGAGATGAAAAACAATACTGGTAAACTAAATAATAATGAGAAAAAAAGTTGGTCACTAAAATAATTCACAGCAAAAAATAAGCCTGCAAAAATAATTACACCTACAGATGCAATTCCAGCAATGCGATGAGACTCGGTTGTTTTCAAAATTTAAAAGTTAACTTATTGTAATCAAATTAATTATTAAAACTGGGAATGTAAAACATCAATAAATGGTGTAAAAATAAAAATTCTACACCTATAAAACTCATTTAATTTAGTTGCTAATATTAAGATAATGTTAAGAATTAATAATTTAGGATACAATCAACCACCTTCATTGCATCTGAATATTAACAACTTATTAAATCACAATCAGAGTTAGTTCGTTAAATATTTAATTAAAATTCAAAAAATAAGGGATTCGATAAATCGAACCCCTTATTTTAATATTATTAACGGTATAATTAAAATTGCCACATATCATGCTCGAATGTAAAAATCTCATTCTTAATTCTTTCTGCTTCCAACATAGCATCTAAACCTGCTGCATACTGCTCAATATTTCGGTTATTGTATACATTTGCTTCACGAACAACATATGATCCAAAATATCTTTTTATAAAAATATCATCAAAAGTTCTTCGTTGAGCATCATTCTTTGGATTAAAAACCTCGTGTTTCGCAAATAATGGCCGAACCTGATTAAAATAGATCCAGAAAACCTGTTTTTTTGCAAACTCCTCAGTTCCTCCTGCTGAAGTTACATATTCGCGAATTGGACATAAACCAATAATGCGAACATCCAAACGAGAATAATTACGGTCAAAGAACCAAATCTCCTTCAGCATTATTTGTTTAACCTCATCTGAACGAAGTTCTGCACCAATTACCTTCTTTTCAAAAAGTCCTGTAACCGCATTCTGAACTTCCTGAGTATCAGCCACCGATCCCATTTCAAACATGACTTGCTCCCAACTTAATGGCACCTTAAATTCGTCGTTACCTTTAGCGGAATAAGCAGTTAACCCTTCGTATTGAATTCCATTCATTAACAAATTAATCAGGCTATATCTATCATCCATAGCTTGAATAGGGTAATATAAAGGCAAATTCATCCGCTCACGCAAATCTACAATTCGCCACACTTTTTTAGCCCATAATACATCTGCTTCTCGAACATATGGAAAAGGAATTGGCTTATTATTGATAACATGAGCCTTTTCATACAGGCCATCCAATACTTCTTGAGCTTGAATGCGACTGATTGGAGCTATTGTTCCAATCAGAAGAAAGAATAAGAACACTTTTTTCATTGTTCGCTATTTATTTGGTTATATCTTAATCTATTGTAATTGTTATACTTCCTAAACTCTTAGTCACTTTGTCAGGTCCAACAGCCTTAATATCACTGATAAACACTTTTGTTCCTCGCTGACAACCGTTAATCAACAATTTTTGAGCATCTGTAAATCGATTGTTAGTTGATGGTTCGTCTACAATATACCCATTCTTTAACGTAGAAACTACAAAGCGAGTTACATTATATTCTAATTCAAAATCAAAATCTTCCATTTCAGCAAAAATTCCCGATTGAGCAATTAGCAATCCCTTCGCAATTTTTCCTTCATTTTTACCTGCTACTTTAGCTATTGGCGGAGGAATACGCTTTATCCGAAATTCCATGTTGCCCATAGACCGCGATTTTCCATCAATTTGTGCAACAACATTTATTATGGCTTTACCACCTGCAGTTCCTTGATTAATAGTTACATCAAAAGAGTTACCCCTCGGAACAATTCGGCCATTGGTTATACTTGCTTTTATATCTTTCGATGAAACACCAGGTACTGAAATACTTACAGGATTAACTACTCCTTCGTAAAATACATTCATTTTAGTTGGACTAATTACAACCATTGGTTCAATCACCTCGTATTCTCCTTTTACCGGATAAGGTTGCCATAAACCTGTTGGCCCCAAAACTTCAATAACTCCAGTCCAAGTCTTTTTACCAATACTTGATGCTGCTACTTTATATATGCCTTTACCTTGCTCATCTACCATTACTTCAACGCCGTTAACTTTAACTCGCGGATCCATAGTTTCATCACGCGCTGCAACCATTATTTCGGCATAATATTCACCTCCTCGAATAACTATTTCCGATTTCGGAATCACCAATGGCTCTATCGTTGAAAACTTAAACGAACTTTCATCAATTTTAGCAAAAAGATATCGAACTACATCAGCTTCAGTATTACGGACATCACTCCTCATTTTACTCATCAATGCAAACGACGCAGATAAAGGTATGTGTTCAAACTTTTCTCCTTCCCAAGATTTAGCAGGTTCTCCATCCTTCGAAGGTGGATCATTTGTTTGTAATGTTGTTTTTATACTATTTCGAAATATTGAATCATTTACATCAATGTAACTCAACAACAATTCTTTATAAGTTCCAATTTGTTCCTTTAATTCATTACTTCTTGCTCCACGTTTCTCTGTTATCATAACTTGAGCAGCTACATCCTGATTATCGATTGCAGTGTAATTATCGATTGTAGCTTCTGGTCCATCAACAGTATGTACAATTAACAACTTAAGCTCATCAATATGTTTTGCTAAACTATCTGCTGCAATTCGAATTTTCTGTGCTGCATCATATTTATCTCTAACCTTTTCTTCATTATCTGATAACGATTTTCCAAATTGACGATATAATGCACTATTCTTATTTTCGACAGTTACAATGGTATGCTTAATGCTTTCGTCGACCAATTGGAATGCTTTAA
The DNA here is from genome assembly GCA_038212305.1 of Bacteroidales bacterium. Lineage (GTDB taxonomy): Bacteria > Bacteroidota > Bacteroidia > Bacteroidales > Marinilabiliaceae > JBBQUP01. The sequence goes on along the minus strand of JBBQUP010000043.1, from coordinate 20,950 downwards.
GCAAATCTCCCGAAACGTTCAATGCCAACATTGCCGTCAGGAAAAGATACATCATTCCAATCATCTTTTGCCTGGGCGTTTCGGGGCAGTTACCTCCACTCATATTACAGGAATTAGGTTAAGATTATTAAGAACGACCACTTATATTCATTGCGCTTAGCATATTACTATAAATGGTATTAAGTTCAGCTACCGATTTACTCAGAACAGCCATCTGCTCCTTATATGCAAGGGAATCGATTGCCGACTGTGTCATTTGCAGTTTTATTGTTTCAAAACTCTTAGTCATATCATTAGCTGACTGCATCTGAGTTTGAGTGCTTTTTAACTGCAATTCGTACACGGAATTAATGGCAGCCAAATTACCATTCATACCTTCTAATTGCTGAACGTATCCTTGACTGTTTTCGACCACTTTATTCATATCTTGACTCATACTTTGACTCAATTGAGAATAGGCTGACACCATTTGTTCTCCTGATTTTGTTAAGTCAGAAACAATTTTCTGTCCTGAACTATCCATTTGCTCAGCAAAACGATTACCCGAATTGGTAATTGTTTGTGCAGCACTATCGTACGATTGAGCTAAAACACCAACTGAAGATTCTAAAACCTGTGCTGTTTTTAACTGGCTATTTGATAATACAGAAACAGAGCTAGTTGCAGCTTGCATATTTTTCAAATAACTATCAGTAGCTACGTTTGCTTCAGATAAATCGGACAATTGAGCTGTTGTAGTATTTAATTTTTTAATTCCATCTGATAGCTTGGCAATTACATCATCTTCCAAATGTCCACTTTGAATTAAAGCAGCTAAATCGCTACCACCTCCATGCCCGCCACCCCCCTGATGGCGAGGTTCTGTTGATTCTAACCCTACTAATTCCGGATACACTAAACTCCAATCGGGCATTTGGTGTGGAGGTTCAAATGCTGAAAGCGCAAAAATAATGGCTTCAGTACCTAAACCAGCTATTAACATATATGATGCTCCAGGCAAGTGTAAAATTTTCCATAAAGCACCAAGTATTACTACAGATGCTCCAAGACCATAAACTTTGCCCATTATTTTTTTATACCCTGGACTTTCAATAAATTCGGTAATACTCATATGATCAATTTTTTGTTTCTAACACTCAACTAAAAAATAACGGCTTAATCCCCAATATAATCTCTCACACATCGGAATCCAACAAATGACTTAGCTGAATCTTGATATTCATACGTTCTCGTACCACACTGTAAAAAATAACCAACATCTTTCCATGAACCTCCTCGTATGACTTTGCGCTTCATTACGCTTGGATCATCGGGTAAAGCATTATATTTATATGATGGATTAAAATCGTGGGTAAAACTATACGATGATTCATCAAATGAACTTGAAGTCCATTCTGCAATATTTCCTGACATATCAAACAATCCAAAATCGTTTGGTGCATAAGTTGCCACTGCTACAGTCGTATTACCACCATCATCGCTGTATCGGCCTCTTAATGGTTTAAAGTTAGCTAAAAAGCAACCTTTATCGTTACGAGTATACATACCACCCCAAGGGTACATTGCGTTATCTAATCCTCCACGAGCAGCATATTCCCACTCAGCTTCGGTTGGTAAACGATAGGACATAACCCAAGGTTGCCCTTTTGATATCAAATAATTGTTTAGCAATTGAGTTCTCCAAATACAAAATGCAGTGGCTTGTTTCCAATTAACACCAACTACTGGGTATTCATCAAAACCAGGATGCCAGAAATACATTTCAGTCCAAGGCTCATTAAATGAATAGGTGAAATCGGCAATCCAACACAATGTATCAGGATACACATTAACAGCATCTTTCATTATAAAAGCCGATCGATCCTTAATTTCACGTTCTTGCCCTTTTTGATCATAGACCATTCCTTCGTATTGCTTTGTCTCGAAATTATATCGATTACCTTTTTTGGCAGCTTGCTGAAGATCAACCCATTCGTACTCGTAGGTTAATTTTCTTGAATCAATTTCTTTACGTCTGAAAAATCTTTCATTTTCAGGTAAATATAATTCATCCAATATTTCGGCATACTCTTGATTATCCCATTCAATTTCGGTTTCCCAATTTAGATATGGTGGATCTATCTCGTTACCAAGTTCATCTTGAGTAACTAAAAAATCCTCAAATTGATCACCTAACAATCTTCGAGCGATTGAATCGCGAACCCACTCCACAAACTGGCGATATTCGCTATTAGTGATTTCAGTTTCATCCATCCAAAACGAACGAAGTGAAACAGTTTTAGTCTGAGAGGTCAACGACCAGGCAATATCCTGATCATTAGGACCCATGTTAAAGCTTCCCTGGGGAATAAATAGCATGCCGAATGGATCTGGTTCGTAAAAAGACCCATGACGGGACACCCCGGTAAGCTCGCCGTTCACCGATTTCCCGCAACTGCTGAGAACGATGATTACAATAACACTTAGGGCAAGTACTTTCTTCATAATGTATGTATCTGAATTATTTCAAATCACTTTTATAAATATCTAACACTTTTATATCGTTTGCTTTTCTTTTCGAAGTTTAAATCGAATAAGTAACCAATTGAAAGTTCATGTGAACCAGAACTATTTCTACCATAAACTGAGATTGGAATGTCAAAACTATAACCGATTTTTAATCCGCTTTTTAATTCAATTCCTCCCAACAATACTATAGCATCTTGTATTCTATAACTCATTCCTCCCCAGTATTTTTTGTTTATCAATACATTTAAATTGAAATCACTTTGAATACTGGCTCCATCTGTTTTAATCAATATCGATGGTTTCCAAACATAGGATTTGTTTTTCGATTTTATATCGTAACCACCTGTAAAGTACCAAGTTTTTCTAAAATAAGTAAAATACCCATTATCGAACTCTTTTCCTTTATTAAACAGGTGCAAACCCGAAATCCCTGCATACCATCCTTTTTGCTGATAAAATAATCCAAGTCCTCCATCAAATAGGGTTCCTGATCCTTCTTTATCAATTAATCCAGGATCAGTGCCTGAGAAAAAATCAGTTTGTCCATTTACTGTAGGAACGTACCAAGTAGGTTTTAATGTTTGGTTAACTACTCCCAACTTTATTCCTGCTCCCAAACGTCCTTCACCCAAATCAATTTTGTAAGAAAAACTTGTTTGAAAAGATATATCGTTTAAAAACCCGATCTGATCATTATAAAAGCTTAAACCTACACCTATTTCCTGACCAAAAAAAGATACCGGTGCATCTCCTCCAAAAACCGTTGTTTTTGGCCTTCCATCTGTCCCAACCCATTGCTGTCTGCTGATCGCTTGCAAATTAACCGCATCAGACATTCCTGCATAACCAGGATTAATGGTCAGTAAATTAAACATATTCTGACTGAATTGAGCATCGTGTTGCCCTTTAACAGCTACTTGACTCGTCCAAAATAATAAAAATATTATTAATAACAGACGCATCCTGTAAAATATACTTATAAATACTCTCTTTGTAGGTGACAATTTATTTGATAAATCTAGTAAACAATTGCATCAAAAAAAAATTCCTTGCATAAAAGAGATGTGGTTTTTTACTCTATTTAACGAATAAAGGTTTCGATTTTTTCGAACAATCTCACATCTTTTTTATTGACAACTATTTTCACAATTTCTTTTCATTTCCGGCTTTAAAATATACTTCAACCATCTACCTCCTATTTCTCCTGATTTGATTGCTTCATAATCACTTTTATTACAAGAGAATATAACTTCTTTGTCTTGAAAAGGGATTTCAATCCACCATCGTTGGTTTTCTGTATTTAGAAAAAATCTTAAACAAATATTATAATCGTCCAAGGGCAAATGAAACGTTTGATAATTATCGATAGATCGGAGAGGATAATCTCCATCCCGATAAATTATCCCCTCAAAGAAATGCCAAGCCATTTGGGCTACTTGCATTACACTGCATTTCGATGAATCGGTTTCACTATTAAGCTCAAAAATAGCAAAACATTTTAATTTATCACTCATACCACTGTACCAAGCTATCTGGCAAGCATCTTTTCCCGAAAGTCCATTTGGCATAGGAAATTTTTGCCCGGGCATGTCGCTGGTTTTTATGGCAGAAATGTCAAAACTAACTATTTCACTATCTCTTATAATTGGTTCAATATTAATAATTTTTCCATCAATATAATTCCGCAACCGTTCTGTTTCAATATTATTCTTCTCCAACCATTTTGTTTGTGTTTGAGATACTAAATATTGTTGGTAGGCAAGTAGGTTTATATTTAGGGATGAATCTATAGAAAATACTTGATTTAAATAATTATTCGATGGATAATCTGTTAAATCCTCTGAATAATTAATAAAGGAATCAACAATGCTTATGGTTAATGGTTGATTTGTTTTTAAAGATTTCAATAAGGGGATAGTATAATCCTGACTACCTCCTACAACTAAAAATGGGATGTTATGTGAGTTTAACTCTTTTACTACCTCAATTAAAGCAACATATTTATCGCGCGAACTCTTTCCTTTAATGTCACCCATATCTAAAATGGATCCTTTAAATTCGAGATTGCGTAATCCATATAAATAATTCCGAACCCAAAGAGATGACTCAGAACAGCCCTGATTATAAGAAGAATTAATCGCATCAGGAATACCAACAATTGCCATCCGGGACTTAGGAAATGATTTAATCCCCAATTTATGAAATGAAATAATAGATGCTCCAAGCTGGTCAGCAGCTTGCATCCCTGGCAATAATATGGGAGTGACCTTAACAGGTGAGAGCAAATCTTTTATATTCATTTCGATACTTATTTTTTCTTAGCTGTTTTAGCAGCTTTTGTTGTTTTTGATTTAGTTGTTGCTGCTTTAGTTGCTGCTTTAGCAGGTTTCTTTTTCGTTCTGCTCTCTTTTCCGGGTTGACTGGCGATAATCTTAACGCAAGCGTCTTCGGTTAATGTTTGAGCGTCCACTCCCTTAGGGATTTTAAAGTTTTTATTGTCAAAAGCTATATATGCACCCCAACGGCCGTTCAAAACCATAATGTTTCTATCTCCTTCAAACGAGTGTATTATCTTTTTATTGTCTTCGTCTCTTTTGGTTTCAATTCGTTGAATGGCCAAATCAATTGATATTTCGTAAGGATCGTCCTCTTTTTTAAGCGATACAAACTTCGAATCGTGACGAACATATGGCCCAAACCGACCGATCCCTATAACAACTTTTTTGCCTTCAAACTCCCCAACTTCGCGTGGCAATTTAAACAAATCCATTGCTTCTTCCAAAGTAATGGTTTCTAAATGCTGACCTTTTCTTAATCCAGCATACTGGGGTTTTTCATCTCCTTCACTATTGTCTCCAATTTGAACCATTGGTCCAAACCTCCCAATACGAACCAAAACAACTTTACCTGTTTTGGGATCATTTCCTAGAATTCTTTCACCTGTATTTTTCTCTGATTTCTCAATAGTTTCTTCAACCTGAATATGAAATGGTTTATAAAACGTATCGATTACTTTTTGCCAAACCATTTTACCCATTGCAATATCATCAAATTCCTTTTCTACATTGGCTGTAAAATCGTAACTAATAATATTTTCAAAGTATTTCATTAAAAAATCGTTCACAACAATACCAATATCGGTTGGGAAGAGCTTATTTCGCTCAGCACCAGTTATTTCAGACTTTATTGACTCAACCAGATTGTTGTTTTTTAGTATCAAATGTTGATATAGACGTTCAACACCTTGTCGCTCTTCTTTTACAACATAACCACGTTGTTGAATTGTAGAGATAGTAGGTGCATAGGTTGATGGCCTTCCAATACCTAATTCCTCTAACTTTCGCACTAAACTAGCTTCGGTATATCTAGCAGGCTTTTGAGTCCATCTTTGACGAGCCTCAGCCTCCTTAAGTTCCAATTGTTGATTAACCACAACATCAGGCAACAAAGATGAATCTTCATCATCGCTTTCTTTCTCAGAATCATGAGATTCAATATAAACCTTTAAAAATCCATCAAAACGAATTACTTCACCTGATGTAATAAATTTTTCAGGCCGTTTTGAAAGTCCAATCGTAATATTTGTTTTTTCGAGTTGAGCATCGGCCATTTGAGAGGCTAATGTTCGTTTCCAGATTAATTCGTATAGCTTTTTTTCGGTTTGGGAACCTTGTGCAGTATGATTATTCATATCGGTTGGACGAATTGCCTCATGAGCCTCTTGTGCTCCTTTGGCTTTGGTCTTAAACTGACGAGTTTTAAGATATTTCGCGCCCATTTGATCTGTAATCTCGGTTGCTGCAGCTGTTAGTGCTGTTTCAGAAAGATTAACAGAATCGGTTCTCATATAGGTAATTTGACCTGACTCATATAATTTTTGAGCGATAGCCATAGTTTGTCCTACCGAATATCCTAATTTCCTGCTTGCTTCCTGTTGAAGTGTTGAAGTAGTAAAAGGAGCAGCAGGGGATTTTATCAATGGTTTTTTCTCAACATTTTCGACAGTAAAAACTTCGGCCTTACAATGATTTAAAAACGCTCGAGTTTGCTCTAATGTTTCAAATCGATTGGATAATTCGGCTTTAAACTCCGACTTCTTCCCTTTGCTATCAACCACAATAAACTGAGCCGTTACTCGATAGGTGGCTTTTGATTCAAAATGAAATACTTCTCTTTCGCGTTCAACTAATAATCGCACAGCAACTGATTGAACTCGCCCAGCGGATAAACCAGGCTTTACTTTTCGCCATAACACAGGAGATAATTCAAATCCTACTAATCGATCTAAAACCCGTCGGGCTTGCTGTGCATCAACTAAATTCCCATCAATTGATCGTGGGTTTTCAACCGCCTTTAATATTGCATTTTTAGTAATCTCATGAAAAACAATACGCTTTGTATTGGTAGGTTGAAGGTTTAATTCATCATACAAATGCCATGCAATAGCTTCTCCCTCGCGGTCTTCATCGGAAGCTAACCATACCATTTTCGAATTGGCTGCTAGCGTTTTTAATTCTTTTACTATCGTTTTCTTATCTTCCGAAACCACATAATTAGGTAGATAATTATTAACTATATCAATTCCAAAATCAGCTTTTGCTAAATCTCTAATGTGTCCGTAACTTGATTTGACTATAAAATCGTCACCTAAAAATTTTTCAATTGTTTTAGCTTTAGCAGGTGACTCTACAATCACTAAATTCGATATCTGCGCTTTTTTCGCCATTATTTATTCGGATGGATTTGATTTAAACATTATCTAATGCGTCAAAATTATAAAAATTAATTTAGCAAATTATGACCTTAACAAACATATCTATAGAATGAGATACTTATTGCTTAATGAAATTTATTATTTTTACATGCTCATCATTTCTTTGAATTAAAGGGGAAAATACAATTAAACAATCTATCAAACAACGCATTACAAGATTATCTAATTTCAATACGCGACTTATTTAACCGCTAAAAGCGAACATATTTATGAAATTTCCTGATTTTAAATTTGATAAAAAAATTATTTGGTTTTGGCGAATATTTATTGGTATCCTCCTTACTACTATACTTTTCTTTGTATTATTATCGACCGGATTGCTAGGTTTTATGCCTTCTTTTGAAGAATTAGAAAATCCCAAAAGTAGTTTAGCGACAGAAATTGTGTCATCTGATCAAGTAGTTCTTGGCACCTATTACGAAGAAAATCGAAGTTTTGTAGAATATCAAAACATTTCGCCGTATTTGGTTCAGGCACTAATATCAACCGAAGACGTAAGATTTTATGACCATTCGGGTATTGATGCCAGAGGTCTAGGAAGAGTTTTATTCCGCACTGTCATCCTACAAGATAAAAATTCAGGGGGCGGAAGTACTTTAACCCAACAGCTAGCAAAACTACTCTTCCATGGTCAATCGGCTAACTTATGGGAACGAAGCATTCAAAAGCTCAAAGAGTGGATTATTGCTGTTAAGCTCGAACGTAGCTATACAAAAGATGAAATTTTAACCATGTATTTAAATAAAGCTCCCTTTATTTATGATGCATATGGAATTAAATCGGCTGCCAAAACTTTTTATAGCACCAATCCTGATAGCTTAAAAGTTGAACAAGCAGCTGTGTTGGTTGGAATGTTAAAAAACCCATCACTATTTAACCCTGTTCGCAGACCCGATTTAACCTTGCAACGCAGAAATGTTGTATTGGGTCAAATGATGAAAGCCAATTTTCTATCTCAACAACAATTTGATTCATTAACACTTTTACCGCTAGGCTTAGATTTTATGCGAATGGATCACCTTGAAGGCTTAGCACCTTATTTCAGAGAATTTATTCGTCTTACGCTTTCTGCACCAAAACCTGAAAGAGAAAAATATCCTAAATATTTGAATCAAAAATTTATTGAAGATAGCATTGAGTGGGAAACAAATCCCATGTATGGCTGGATTAATAAAAACATGAAATCAGATGGGACTCAATATGACATCTACAGAGACGGCTTAACGATATACACCACAGTTGACTCTCGAATGCAAACCTATGCAGAGCAAGCAGTTACATCACATTTAGGAGATGAATTGCAGCCAGCTTTTTATAAAGATAAAAAAACAGCTCGCAGAGCACCTTATACTAAACGATTGACCGACGATCAATATAATAACATTATCAATCATGCCATACGAACAAGTGAACGCTATAGAGCCTTAAAAAACGCAGGCATGTCGAAAGATAGTATTGATATCATGTTTAACACGAAATTCCCTATGAAGGTATTTAAATGGAAAGGCGATATAGATACCATCATGACACCACACGACTCAATTCTATATTATAAGTTTTTCCTAAGAGCTGGTTTGATGTCGATGGATCCCACAACCGGACATGTAAAAGCTTACGTGGGTGGCCCTAATTATCGTCACTACAAATACGACATGGTATCGCAGGGTAAAAGACAAGTTGGTTCTACCATAAAGCCTTTTGTATATACATTAGCTATGCAAGAAGGACATACACCTTGTGATTTGGTTCCCAATATTTCGCAAACATTTTACCTTCCATCAGGCGAAACCTGGACTCCAAGAAATAGTTCGGATAAACGTGAAGGCGAAATGGTTTCGTTAAAATGGGGACTTGCCAATTCAAACAACAATGTAACAGCTTGGATTATGAAACAATACAATCCGGAAGCAGTTGCACAAACCATTAAATCGCTCGGAATAAAAAGCTATATTGATCCGGTTTTTGCATTGTGCCTTGGAACACCTGAAATTAGCTTAAGTGAAATGACGGCTGCCTATTGCACATTTGCTGACAAAGGCGTTTTTACCGAACCACTAATGATTACTCGGATTGTTGATAAATACGGAAACGTGGTTGCAGATTTTCAACCAAGGAAAAAGGAGGCTATCAGTGAAACAACAGCTTTTTTAATGCTAAATTTACTTCAAGGAGTTATTAACCAAGGAACTGGCATGCGCTTGCGTGGTCCGAAATATGGATTTAGAGGCCAAATTGGTGGAAAAACAGGTACAACCCAGAACCATTCAGATGGTTGGTTTATTGGCGTTGTTCCTAATTTAGTGACAGGCATTTGGGTTGGCGGCGAAGATCGTGACATTCATTTTGATGAGCTAAACCTTGGACAAGGAGCAAACATGGCGATGCCAATTTGGGCATTATATATGAAATCTATATATGCAAATCCAGCATTACAAATATTTGAATCGGATAAATTTGAAGCACCTCTTAATAATAATCTCAACCTTAATTGTCACGATGAATCCAATTTTTCAGGACAAGATGGCGATGATTTTGATGAAATGCCTTCGATTATGGAAAATGATACTATTGATTTTCAAACAAATTAATTTATCATAGTTAAATTTGAAAAATAATAATTACATTAATGAGTTAAATGCACCTTTGCCTTAACTCATTGAATAGTTTTTGCAAGAAAACGCCAAATACTGCGTTTCTCTCGTTTTTTGAAACAGTCAGTTACAATCAAGCTCCTTGGTTTCAAAAACATCGAAACCTTGTCCTTGACGCTTTCTTATCAATAACAGAAAGAGAAGGAGTTTTTTTGTCGACACTAAATACCAATACAAATGGAGCAAATTATTTGGACAGAAAAACTAAAAACAGGAATCGTACAAATTGATGATCAACACCAATCAATTATTATTCTTATAAATAAACTAATTGAAATTGAATTTAATCATATCCTTGAGAAAATTGAGACCGATGCCATATTAACTGAACTTATTGAATATAGTATCAATCATTTTAAAGAAGAAGAAAGATTGATGCAAGAGATTGAATATCCTTTATTAGAAGAACATCAGGGAGAACATTACATTTTTAAATATAAAATAGCCATGTTCTGCAAATCGGCATCTGACTCGAATAAAACAATTACTCAAGAGATGTTGTTGTTTTTAAAGAATTGGTTTATTAATCATATCACAAATTCAGATATGAAAATTAATACTCACCTACAATCACATCCTAAAAATTAAGTAACTGTTTAAATTTAAATGAATAAATACAGAAATAGGAAGAATAATAGATATTAGACTGATAGGAAGATTGATATTTTAGATAATTCCTGTGATGAACATTTTAATTTCATCTTTCTATCTTCCTATCTTTCCTATCTATAATCTAGACATCTAAAAATTTAAACAGCTTCTAAGAGAATAACACCTTAAAAGCCTCTTCAACTTTTGATACCTGTATTATTTCCAATCCAGGTATTTTACCTGCTTTATAAACCGATCGCTTGGGAATAATAATGCGCTTAAAGCCCAATTTAGCTGCTTCACTAATCCGTTGATCAATTCGCATTACCTGTCTTATCTCACCCGACAAACCAACCTCACCCGCCAAACAGGTATTTAGTGGCACAGCAATATCAATATTAGAGGACAAAATAGCTGTAACCACAGCTAAATCAATGGCCGGATCATTAACTTTTATTCCTCCAGCGACATTAAAAAACACGTCTTTAGTTGAGAGTTTGAATCCAGCACGTTTTTCCAATACCGCCAATAACATATTTAATCGCCGCAAATCAAATCCAGTAGCTGATCGTTGAGGATTCCCATAAGCAGCACTGGACGCCAATGCTTGAACTTCGATTAAAAATGGTCGCATACCTTCAATGGCAGATGCAATGGATATTCCGCTTAGCGATTCATCGTGCTGACTCATAAGCAATTCCGACGGATTTGACACTTCGCGCAGGCCACTCCCCTGCATTTCAAATATTCCAATTTCAGATGTAGAACCGAACCTATTTTTTAAAGATCTCAAAATCCGATACATGTGATTCCGATCTCCTTCGAATTGTAAAACCACATCAACCATGTGCTCTAACACCTTAGGCCCGGCCAAACTACCTTCTTTAGTAATATGGCCAATTAACAAGACAGGTAAATGCTTTTCTTTTACTTTTTTGAGAATTATTGCTGTTGACTCCCTTATTTGTGAAACACTTCCAGGTGTTGACTCGAGATAATCCGTTTCAAGGGTTTGTACCGAATCGATAATTAATAACTGAGGTTGAATGTTTTCGATATGAGTTAAGATTTTCTCAACCGACACCTCATTCACAATGTAACAGTTCTCGATTTTATTGGATGATATCCGATCTGCTCGAAGTTTAATTTGCTGAGGACTCTCCTCCCCAGAAACGTACAGTATAGTAAGATCGCTTAACGCTAAAGCAGTTTGAAGCACTAATGTTGACTTTCCAATTCCCGGTTCGCCTCCTAATAATACTAAAGATCCAGGAACAAGTCCACCACCTAAAACACGGTTAAACTCCTCATTTTTTAAATCTATTCGAGGTAAATCGGCAGTGGAAATATCGGCAATATTGATAGGTTTTGACAAAACCGACTCAGCTTGTGCTCGAGCACCTTGTTTATCTTGTTTGTAAACGAGCTCCTCTTGATAAGTATTCCACTCACCACAACCGAAACATTTACCTATCCATTTTGGAGATTCATTGCCGCAAGAACGACAAAAAAAAACTGTTTTTGCTTTAGCCATTATGATAACCGAATTTTCAAAGACTAAGTAACTGTTTAAGTTTTATTTAAACAGTTACTTAGATAGGAAAAATATTAAATATTAGACGGATAGATAAAATATTCTATATATCTCTAGATGAATAACATTCTATTTTTCATCTTTTTAGTCGTTTCTATCTTTTTATTATCTAAAAATCTAGACATTTATAAAATTTAAACAGATTCTAAAGATACTTAAAACAGGTTAATACGCCTCTTTTATTTTTTGAATCAACGCGGTGGATGAAAAGCCTTCAACAAAATCAATGGTTTTAACAGCTCCTCCATTTGCAGTAACTATATCATATCCAACTATTGATTCGGGCTTATAATCAGCACCTTTCACCAAATAATTGGGTTTAATCAATTTAATAAGTTCATATGGCGTGTCTTCATCAAAAAATACGACTGCATCAACAAATGTCAATGCTGCTAAAAGTATAGCACGAGATTTTTCATCAACTAATGGACGCTTAGAGCCTTTAATCCGAGCAACTGACTGATCGGTATTGAGTCCAATAACAAATTTATCCCCTAAATCGGCTGCTTTCGACAAATACTCAATATGTCCCCGATGAACTAAATCAAAACATCCATTTGAAAAAACAACATTAAGTCCATCCTGCTGCCATTTAGAAACCATTTCAGCAGCTTGTGAACCCGTTAATATTTTTCGTTCAATTCGATCTAAGTAACTCATCATCAAACAATATTACAAAATAAAAGGAGACCTATTTAGTCTCCTTAACAACTATTTTATCTAAAACCTAAATAAGTTTATTGGTAAAGCCATCTGGAAAAATAAATGTAGGTTTAAAAAGCTTCGCTTCTTCAATAGGAAGTGTACCGTATGATATAATAATAACAATATCACCAACAGCAACTTTTCGGGCAGCAGCTCCATTTAAACAAATAACCCCAGAACCTCTTTCCCCTTTAATTACGTAAGTTTCCAAACGTTCTCCATTGTTATTGTTCACGACTTGTACTTTTTCGTGTTCAATAATATTAGCAGCATCCATGAGATCTTCATCAATCGTAATGCTTCCAACATAATTCAAATTTGCTTCAGTAACTGTCGCATTATGAATTTTGGATTTTACAACCTCAATGTTCATTTCAGACTATTTTTTTTTTTATAAACAATATTATCTATTAATCTTAGATCACCAGCAAATACAGCAATACATCCAACAATAAACGAACTATCGTCCCAATTAGTTATGGATTGCAATGTATCGCCATCAACAATATCAAAGTATTCAACAATCAAACCCTCCGTTTGGTTTATTTGATCTATCACAAAACGATGAACTTGAGACACATCGCCTTGCGCTGTAAAGGTACAAGATTCATTTAATGTTTGAGCGATTAATGGAGCTTTTTTTCGCATTTCGGCCGTCAAAAGCATATTTCGAGAACTCATTGCTAAACCATCTGATTCACGAATAATTGGGCATTCCACTATTTTAACAGGTAAACCCATTTGCTTAACCATGTTTTTAATAATAGCAATTTGTTGGAAATCTTTTATCCCAAAATAGGCTTTTTGTGGATTAATTAGATCAAATAAACGACTCACAACTTGTGCAACACCATTGAAATGACCAGGTCGATGCTTCCCCTCCATGACATCTCCCATCAAACCAAATTCGAATTGTCGATTATCAACCTTAGGATAAACCTCTTTAATAGAAGGTGCAAAAATAAGCTGGCAACCAGTACTTTCTAATTGTATTAAATCCGATTCTAGATCTCTTGGATACCGAGCTAAATCGTTTGAATTATTAAACTGAGTGGGATTAACAAAAATGGAGACCACTACAAAATCATTTTCACGCAAAGCGCTTTCCACCAAACTAATATGCCCCAGATGCAATGCGCCCATTGTTGGCACAAAACCAATAGAGAAGCCTTTACTAACTGCAATCTCCAAGCTACTTTTTAAATCAGTAACAGTATCAACGACCTTCATACTTCACTAAAATTTGCGCAAAGAAACAAATTTTTTTCATCAAAATCTGCCATGTTTTATATTTAACTGTTTAAATTTAATTTAAATGAACATAGTGATAGGACGAAGAACTATAGATATTAGAAGGTTAGAAGTATAAATAAGATCTCATCGATATTTCAAGATGAAGAACATTCTATTTTCATCTTTTTGATCTTCTCTATATTTCTGCAATCTAAAAAATATTGACTTCTATAAAATTTAAAAAGCTTATTGAAACTTGAAATATATCTTTTGTAATAGCAGGAAGATAGATTTGGTTTGTTTTAACATATAATTTTCGTATTTTTGCATGAAATTTTTTACTCAAATAATTATAATGGAAAAAGCCAAAATACTTTTCATTTCACAGGAAATCACCCCTTATCTTCCAGAAACAGAAATGTCATTAGTTGGCCGATTCCTCCCCCAAGGCATTCAGGAAGGTGGTAAAGAAATCAGAACATTCATGCCTCGCTACGGCTGTATTAATGAGCGACGCAATCAACTTCATGAAGTTATTCGGTTATCAGGGATGAATCTTATAATTGACGAAACGGATCATCCATTAATTATTAAAGTAGCCTCTATTCAAGCAGCAAGAATGCAAGTTTACTTTATTGATAATGAAGACTATTTCAGTCGAAGAAACACATTAACCGACTCAAAAGGACGTGAACATTCCGATAATGATGAACGAATTATATTTTTCGCCAGAGGCGTATTAGAAACTACAAAGAAACTGAGATGGTCTCCTGATATTATTCATTGCCATGGATGGTTTACATCTTTGGCACCCTTGTACATAAAGAAAGCAATGAATGAAGATCCTCATTTTTCTAAATCAAAAGTTGTTATCACTGTTTACAAAGATGGTTTTTCTTCGGTATTTGATGAAGACTTTAAAGAAAAACTGTTGATTGATGGCGTAGAAAAAAGCGATTTAAAAGTGCTTACACCTTGTAATTATGTTAATTTAATGAAACTAGCCATCAACATGTGTGATGGAATAATTCAAGGCAGTGAAGAAATAAATATTGAACTGGCAGACTACATTAAAAAATCTGGGAAGCCATTTCTTGGTTTTATTCCCGAAGATACTTACATTTCGGCCACAAATGAGTTCTATGATCAACTCCTTTCATAACTATTAATTTCGAAAATTATCCATATGTCGGATTACTTAAAAAAACAGTTAACCCTAATATTAGGTGTTATTATATTGCTTAGTGCAGGTATTGGTTGTAGTGATGAACTATCAACTATTGGAACATCGATACTACCTAATGATGATTTTTTCAGTTCTGAAACAGACAATAGTGCAATTTTAACCGCTTCGAATCAAATAAATCCAATCGAATCGTGGGATGCATCGAGTTGGATTATTGGCACTTTAAACGATCCTGTTTTTGGCACCACGCACTCTGATTTTGCAACAACTTTTACGTTAGGAACCATTCGTGATACATCAATAAGTAACCATGGCGATTCAAGTTATGCCTTAAAGTCAGTCATCTTAAATATCCCTTTTAGTTCAGTAGGTCTATATGGCGATACTGCTGCAACACATCGTATAATTGTGTACGAATTATCGCAAAAATTACCATCTGGCAAATTATTTTCTGATTTAAATATAAACGGCTACACCTATCCTGAAATAGTTGGTGATACTATATTATCAGCTCGTGATTTACAGTTTCCAGTATATGCTGATTCGGCTAAAACAATTGTTAGTTATTATAAATTTAATATTGGCGCTAAATGGGCCGTTAAGCTAAAAGCTGATTTTGCAAATAAATTATATAATATGACTGAAGCAAATACTTCATCAGTAAATGCTTTTCAAGACTTTTTTAAAGGTTTATATGTTACTTCCGAATTGGTTACATCACCTAATAATGGTATTGGCACTCTTATTGCTGCATCTGCAAGCTCAACCACTATTGATATTAATTATGAACATTATAAACCTAATGCCGTTGATGCAACTAAAAATGACACTGTTAACTCCATCTATAGTTTATATATAGGTACGCAATACCCAAAACTCAATCGTTTCACATACGAATCATCTCCAAACATTACTTTTAACTCAACAAACACCAACCAACTTTATGTACAAGGTTTAGGTGGGAGTTATGCGAAAGTGAATATCGGTGGAGATATTTTCGATACATGGAAAAATAAACTATACAATAAAGCCATTAATAATGGTGAAAAATACGGAATTAGCGCAGTTGAATTGGAAGTGCCAGCTGATACAACTAAAAGAAGCAATTACTTTGCAATGCCATCATCATTAATGTTATTATGCAAAGATTACAAAGGAGATATGGTTATACCAACATTCATTAGTAAATCAGATTCTGCAGCAATAGCATATAGTTCGACTTATGCCAATCAGAGAACAACCATTTTTAGTAATAGCAGCTTTAATACTTCAACTGGGATTTACTCATTTAAAATCAACAATGAATATTTCCAGAAATACTTGCTATACTTATATAATCCACAAGCAAGTGGCCTTGTCCCAAGCGAGGTAATTAATATAAATGAGTTATACATTCGTCACAATTTAATTCCTGATCAAAATTTTTATCGTGTTGTGTTAAATGGACCACAAAGCCCAGAAAGCCCGATGAAGCTCAACATAAAATACTTCATCTACAAATAAAATATTAGCGCCGCAACTGGTGCTTTTTTTTTGACTCCATACTTCAAAAGCTAAAGGTTTATTGTAATTTTAATAAAAAAAATGATTTACCGAAAACTTACCAACCTTGAAATATCGCAATTAATTGCTAATCGATGCCGAACACTAAATTGGGATTCGATTGAAGTCAAAGATGAATTTAACGCAGATTTTTTCTATTCTGTTTGTTTTGAAGGCGAAGTAAAAATTGGATCAATGAGTGCTGAGAAAGCATTCGATAAAAAGATAGGCATTTACGAATCAACCATTGAAAATTCGATTGTTGAGGATAATGTATTCATCAACAAAGTAGGCAGAATAAGCAACTACATCATCCGATCCAATAGCTACATTGAATTATGCGGTTCAATTATCTCGAGTGCAAATGCTACTTTTGGAAATGGCGAAACAGCTAGAGTAGTTAATGAAGCTGGGGGGCGCGATGTATTACTATATGATCAGTTAACAGCATCAAATGCTTGGTTACAGTCCTTTGTTAAAGAGAAAAAACTGTTTCAAGAGAATTTGAAATCAAGCATTCTGAACCAAATAAAAATCAATATACCCGAAAAAGGAATCATTGGCCATTGGTCACAAATAATCCATGCCACTGCAATTAAAAATGTTAAAATAGGTGATCATTCAAGCATTGATGGGGCGCTATTGATTAAAAACGGAACCATTTTGAGCACCAAAAAAGCTAAAACAACGGTAGGATTTGGCGTTATACTAGAGAACTTTATTTTAGCCCCGGGCTCGCAAGTATTAAATGCATCCATAATTAAAAATTGTTTTATAGGCCAAGGTTGTATCATTGACAAACAATTTTCGGCAGAAAACTCACTTTTTTTTGCCAATTCACAACTTTTTCACGGCGAAGCTTGCTCTGTATTTGGTGGGCCATATACGGTCTCTCACCACAAATCGACCTTATTAATTGCCATGGGTTGCTCTTTTGTAAATGTTGGAAGTGGCTCCAATCAGAGTAATCACATGTACAAATTAGGTCCTTTACACCAAGGCATATTAGAAAGAGGCTGCAAACTATCCAGTGATTCCTATCTATTATGGCCGGCAAAAATTGCTCCGTTTACTTTTATCATGGGTCGGCATTATAGTAATCCCGACATCAGTCAGTTTCCCTTTTCGTATTTAATTGAAGACAAAGGCGAGAGTTACTTGGTTCCAGGAGCAAATTTCAGAAGTATCGGCACGCTCAGAGATGCTTTAAAATGGACTGAAAGGGACATGAGAGAGGATTCGAAAAATGACCTCATTCATTTTGATTTAGTAAGCCCCTCCATCATTTACAAAGCTTTGGAAGGAATTAAAATCCTTAAAGAATTAGATTCGCGCCCCAAACCTGAGAACAATACTTTTTTGCTTGGGAATGTGCGGATAAAAAAAACATCCATTAAAAGAGGGATCGATATTTATGAGGAGATGATTAAAATATACTGTGGCGATATTATAAAAGAACTTATTCATAAAAAAGATTTCACAGAACACTTCAGCCAAATTATATCAAATAAAAAAGACCGTACTGCATTTGATAAAAATGGTTGGTTGGATATGGCAGGACAACTTCTAAGTACACAGCAGTTTAATCATCTAGTACAGTTTATCGAATCGAATCCACTGGTTGACAACTATTTAATTGATGAAATGCTGCAATCGTTTTTTAAACAAAAAAATGAAGCAGAAATAACTTGGCTAATTACAAATTCGCAACACATCTGCGGTTTAGATTTAACCATAGATTACAAAACCAATTTCACAACCCTAATAAACAGCTGGGAATCAGCCAAACTGAGATTTTACGACATGCTTTTAAAAGATGCTCAAAAAGAGTTTAATACACTTTCGTCTACCAGTTATGGTTTGAGTGAAGAATTAAATGCACCACAAGCAGAGTTTATCGCGGTAAGAGGAGAATTAAATGCTAATAGTTTTTATCAATTAATAAATCAAAAAGTTGTTGAATTAAAAACAGAATCTAGTAATTTAAAGCAATTAATAAACAGTTAATAATAAAAAAACGTTGCTCCTGTAGATTAAATATTTGGTTCATCAAATTATTATGATCCTAATGGAAAAAACGGTTTCAATTAAAAAAAAAGACTTAAAATTGTATCTTGTAATATAAAACAATAAATATGTGTGGAATAGTTGCCTATGTTGGAGAAAGAACTGCTTATCCGATTTTAATTAAAGGACTAAAACGTTTAGAATATAGAGGGTACGATTCAGCTGGAATAGCCCTTATCAACAACAAAACAACCGTATATAAATGCAAAGGAAAGGTTAAAGACCTTGAAGAACATAGTAAAAACTCGGACATTGATGGATCAATAGGCATGGGTCACACGCGTTGGGCTACACATGGTGTTCCAAACGATACAAATGCCCATCCTCATGTATCACAAAACGGGAAATTCACAATAATCCACAATGGGATTATTGAAAACTATGCTCACCTTAAAAAAGAATTAATCACTCGTGGATATACTTTTAAGAGCGAAACCGACACCGAAGTGCTAGCTAACTTTATTGAAAGTATTTATTTGGATAATAAAGTGGAGGCTGAAATCGCAGTACGCTTAGCCTTAACAAAAGTAGTTGGAGCCTATGGTTTAGTAATTTCATGTAGCGATGAAAAAGACAAACTCATTGCTGCTCGAAAAGGAAGTCCTTTAGTTATTGGCGTTGGTAAAGGCGAATATTTCCTTGCATCGGATGCCACTCCTATTATTGAATACACCGATCAGGTAATTTTCATGAACGACGAAGATGTTGCAGTAATCACTCGCAACTCATTAGAAATGAAAAATATACACAACGCCAGTCAGATTCCTAAAATTCAAAAAATCGAATTAAATATCGAAGAGATTGATAAAGGTGGATATGAACATTACATGTTAAAAGAGATTTACGAACAACCAACCAGTATTAACGACACCTTTAGAGGACGTATTTCTATTGACAAAACAAATATATTTTTAGGTGGCATTTCGGATGTGATTCCCAAATTATGCCAGGCACGCAGAATAATAATTATTGCCTGTGGAACCAGCTGGCATGCAGGTTTGGTTGGGGAATATTTATTTGAAGAATATGCCAGAATCCCAGTTGAAGTTGAATATGCATCAGAATTTAGATACCGAAATCCTGTAATTTATTCAGATGATGTCATTATCGCTATAAGTCAGAGTGGTGAAACTGCCGATACATTAGCTGCCATTAAAATGGCTAAAGAAGCAGGAGCTACTATTCTTGGGATTTGTAATGTAGCTGGCTCATCTATTCCTCGTGAAACTGATGCTGGAGTTTATACTCATGCAGGAATTGAAATTGGAGTTGCTTCAACAAAAGCATTTTCAAGTCAGGTAACCGTATTAACTATGATGGCATTTTTATTAGGTCGTCGAAAAAATTTACTTGCACCTGAAGAATATGAAAATTTAATTGACGGCTTAACAGGTATTCCGGATAAAATTAGAACGATTCTTAAAACAGATGATCATATAAAACAAATTGCAGAAAAATATAAGAACTCAACAAATGCACTCTATCTTGGACGAGGAAACCTATTTCCAGTTGCTTTAGAAGGTGCACTTAAACTTAAGGAGATATCATATATTCATGCAGAAGGCTATCCAGCAGCTGAAATGAAACATGGTCCAATTGCCCTTATTGATGAAAACATGCCTGTATTTGTTTTAGCAACACGGGACAAATCATATGAAAAAATTGTAAGTAATATTCAAGAAGTGAAAGCTCGCAATGGCAAAGTAATAGCGATTGTTACAGAAGGTGATACGGTAATTAAAAATTTAGCCGATCATGTTATTGAAGTGCCTGATTGTCATGAAGCATTAGCACCCTTATTAACAGTTATTCCACTTCAAATGATATCATATCACATAGCAGTTATGCGAGGCTGTAATGTCGACCAACCTCGAAACTTAGCCAAATCGGTAACTGTAGAGTAAAACTTAAAAGGAATCCGAAAAGATTCCTTTTTTTATCTCAATTAACTAATTAATATTGAATTAAATCGTTGATTAAACCCTGATAGATAAATCCATGAAACATTTAGGAATTATTCCAGCACGCTATGCATCAACTCGTTTTCCGGGAAAACCATTGGTTGAAATAAATGGTTTAACCATGATAGAAAGGGTATA
>JBBQUP010000042.1:0-28154 GCA_038212305.1 Bacteroidales bacterium | reverse complement strand
TGACAAGCCTGCTCCAAATAAGATTTTCTGCTCATTTTATAAAACTTTTAAGGTGAATAAAATGAGCTTAATATCGGTATTTTATTACTTTTGGATAATGTACCTGAAGTTACCCGACGAAGGAGGGTTTAGTACAACAAGCTATTTATTCATTTAAATTTGTCAAGTATAATACTCATTTGCACTAATTTATCGGAACAAATAAAATTTGGGGGAACCTTCCTATCCAAAGAAAAACTAGGGAGCATCCACACCATCAAAGAAACTATCTCGAAGAAAAAAGAAGCTCAACGGAACGAGAATAGCTGATTATTTGATAATCCTACTGAAATTTATCAAAAGCTTAATTTACCTCTTCCAAGTTATATCAAATAGACTTGAATTCTTCCTCTAATGTCTTTCACTATCAAAAAGTGTGAATCTTGTAACTCTTATAAAAAATAATGTAACAACTTTTTGTTTTCGCGAGCTTACCTTTATATAAATAAAAATGAAGTATAACTATTTACCAATTCCAACCTTACGAAATTAAACAACCTTAAAAGTATTACTCATTTACTAAATCATTATAAAAAATAAATTCATCAATTATGAAAACAAATCGAATAAGCATCATCATGGTTTTATGTTCTGCTTTGCTATTTGCAAGCTGCGCATCGTTAAGTAAAACACAAAAAGGCGGGGCAATTGGTGTTGCTGCTGGCGGAGCAATGGGTGCCGTTATTGGTAAAGCGGCAGGTAATACTGGCTTAGGTGCTATTATTGGTGCAACTGTTGGCGGTGCAACTGGTGCCGTAATTGGCAATAAAATGGACAAGCAAGCTAAAGAAATTAAGAATACAGTTCCTGATGCTAAAGTTGAACGGGTTGGCGAAGGAATTGTTGTGGAATTCAGCAGTAATGTATTGTTTGGATTTGACAGTTCGAATCTTTCAACGGATGCAAAAACAAATCTTGATAAATTAGTTAAAATTCTAAATGCTTATCCTGATACCGATATTGAAATCCAAGGGCATACCGACAGCAAAGGAAGCAAGTCGTACAATCAAAACTTATCGGAAACAAGAGCTCGTACAGTCGCAATGTACCTGAACAGCAATGGAATAGCTAATGGCAGAATTAGAACAAAAGGATTTGGCGAAGAGTTGCCGAAATATTCCAATAGCACCGAAAGTGGCCAGTCGCAAAATCGACGTGTAGAGTTTTTGATTACAGCCAATGAAAAAATGAAGAATGACGCTCAAAACGAAGCTGGTCAATAAATCAAGCTACATAAATAAGTAAGTACTGTAAATCAGTCTTACGTCTTATATCTTACAACTTATGTCTTGAATTTTAATACTAATTTTTAAACAGATGAAAAATAAAACATTTTCTATCATTATGATTTTCCTGCTTTCAGCATCATTTGCGATAGCTCAGGATAATACAAAAACTTCATTTGCCATACTTGGTGGAGTCAATTACCAGAATTTGAACGGAAAAGACGATAGTGGTGACAATCTGAAAAACGACATGATTTTAGGTTTTCATGGTGGAGTGAATATTCAAATACCCATTGCGCCCGAATTTTATTTTCAACCCGGATTAATGTACGTTACAAAAGGTGCTAAAAACACCGAAGGAATTATTAACACTACAATTAAACTTAATTACCTCGAACTTCCATTGAATATGGTTTACAAAGCTGCGTTGGGTAATGGATTTATCATGCTTGGTTTTGGACCTTACTTGGCTTACGGAATCAGCGGCAAAGCGAAAATTGAAGGTGGTGTCGCATCACTCACTAAGGATGTAAAATTCCAAAGCAGTGTTGACTCCGGAGAGTTGCTAACCTTAACACCTTATTATAAAGCATTTGATGTAGGTGCCAATATCTTTTTCGGATACGAAATGATGAGCGGAATGTTTTTACAGTTGGATACTCAATTTGGGATGCTGAATATTAATCCTGAATACAAAGGTACGACTGACGATAAATCAACCACAAAAAATACAGGCTTCGGTCTGTCGTTAGGTTATAGGTTTTAAGTAGAATAAACATATATTACAATAAGTCCGTCTTTGATTTTCAGAGATGGACTTTTTATGTAAATATGCCTCATACCAGAACTTACTTTGAGAATACCTCCTGTTAAGATGAATAATTGAATTACTTTTATATCTTCATTCGATAAAACTAATGTAAAGCAAATTAAATATGTGTTTTTCAGCTGAAGTAAGTTTTGGAGCCAGTGCCGTAATTTCTACAGTTGGTATATTGGCCATTAAAAAAAGCCAAAATAAAGAACAACTTTTTTTTGCCATGATCCCATTAATGTTTGGCGTTCAGCAATTTTTTGAGGGATGGTTATGGGTTGCTCTACAAAACGATGGTTACCGAACTACCGAAATAATAGCCACTTATGGGTTTCTGATTTTTGCCCAGCTCATTTGGCCGGTTTGGATTCCACTATCTGCCTTTTTCATTGAAAAAAAGCGACCTCGCAAGCGCATTATCGCTTTCTCACTTTCGGTGGGTGTTATTTTGTTTATAATCTTAGGTATTCGAATGATTGCCTACGATGTAACGGCACAAATCGACCATCAACACATTTACTATCAGGTTGGCACATTCCAAAGCACCAATTGGTGGAGTGGAATTTTGTATCTACTCCCAGCATTATTCCCCTTTCTATTTTCAAGTATCAAGCAAATAAACTATTTGGGTATTCTGATGCTTCTACTTTTTGTGGTTGCCAAAGTATTTTACATCAAATATATGATCTCTGTTTGGTGCATGTTTGCTGCCGTGTTAAGCATTTACATCTATTTTATTTTAAAAAAGCAAGAATCGAATTAACCGCGATTAATAACAAGTCACAATTTCATGTGAAGTACCTATATTTGCAGTAAGACAAAAAATTAGAGTATCAAGATGTGAGCCTAGAGTATAAGCATTTAATCATCTAGACACTAAAGAAAAAACTGCATCTATGCGCATAGCCATTATCGACCTGGGCACCAACACGTTTAATTTACTGATTGCAGAATTAGTAAATAACACTTACAATATTCTAGTTGAAACAAAATACCCAGCCAAACTTGGCAAAGGCGGTATCAATAACAAAACCATTATCCCCGAAGCGTTTGAACGAGGCATTACGGCACTTGAGATTCATAAAAAAGCCTGTGATGATTATGGTGTTGAAAAAATAATTTGCATAGCCACATCGGCCATTCGAAATGCTAAAAATGGAGATGAGTTTGTGTCGCAAGTGAAATTGCTATTGGGTTTAGATATTCGAATTATTGATGGCGAAAAAGAGGCGCAACTTATTTACGATGGCGTTAAACAAGTAGTTCCTTTCGAAATAGAGAACTCAATAATACTGGACATTGGCGGCGGAAGCAACGAGTTTATTATTGCTAACAAAGATGGCATTCTTTGGAAACACAGTTTTGAGTTAGGCATGGCGCGCATGCTCGATCGATTCCCTCCTTCCGATCCCATTACCAAGGACGAGATTAAAACAGTTACCGACTATTATCGCGAAAACTTAACGCTTCTTTTTGATGCACTAAAAAAATATCCATCCTCTCGTTTAGTCGGCTCATCGGGCTCATTCGATACCATCGTGGCCATGCTAGCTGCCATATATCATCCGGCATTAGATATGAGTAAGCTCACTACCTACCCTATTGATCTAGAAAAATATGCTGTTTTGCATCAAAAATACATTACAAGCTTGTTGGCCGAACGGGCTAAAATGGACCGTATGGACTCGCATCGCATTGAAATGATTGTTTTGGCCTCGATTTTCATTAATTTTATCGTTGAGGAATGCGGAATTACAGAAATGGTGCAGTGTTCTTTTTCGTTAAAAGAGGGCGCCATTCATCAAATCATCAATAAACAATTGTAGCTATGGCAAAAATACTGGTAATCGACGACCAAAAAGGCATTCGAAACACACTTAAAGATGTGCTTGAATACGAATCGCACGAAGTTATTTTAGCCGAAAACGGCCTTCAAGGCATTGAGCTTTTTAACGAACACAAACCCGAAGTGGTTTTGTGCGATATTAAGATGCCCGAAATGGACGGAACCGAAGTGCTCGATGCCATTATGAAGCAAAATCCCGACATACCGGTGATTATGATTTCGGGACATGGGAACATTGATACTGCCGTGGATGCCATAAAAAAAGGTGCTTACGATTTTATCGAAAAGCCGCTCGACCTAAATCGGTTGTTGGTTTCTATTCGCAATGCTTTTGAGAAAAAAGAATTAGTGACCGAAACGCGTGTGCTAAAAAAACAGGTTAGCAAAACCTACGACATGGTTGGTAACTCCCAACCCATCGCCAAAGTAAAGAAGATGATTGAAAAAGTTGCGCCAACCGATGCACGCGTTTTAATTACCGGAAACAATGGCACTGGTAAAGAGCTAGTTGCACGTTGGTTACACGAAAAAAGCAATCGCGCTGCCATGCCGCTCATTGAGGTGAACTGCGCTGCCATTCCATCGGAACTAATTGAAAGCGAGCTGTTTGGTCATGAGAAAGGCGCGTTTACATCGGCCATAAAACAACGAAAAGGAAAATTTGAACAAGCCGATGGTGGTACTATTTTTTTAGATGAAATTGGCGACATGAGTTTAGCTGCTCAAGCAAAAGTGCTTCGTGCTTTGCAAGAAAATATTGTATCGCGAGTGGGTAGCGACAAAGATATTCGTGTAGATGTTCGTGTGATAGCTGCAACCAACAAAAACTTAAAAGAGGAGATCTCAAAAGGATTGTTTCGCGAAGATCTCTACCATCGATTGAGTGTAATACTTATTCATGTGCCATCGCTTAACGACCGTAAAGAGGACATTCCAATGCTGACAACTCATTTTCTAGAGCTTATTTGCAACGACCTTAAAATGCCCCTTAAAACCATCGAACCCGAAGCCATTCTAGATCTTCAATCGCTCAACTGGACGGGAAATATCCGCGAGTTTCGCAACGTAATAGAACGATTGGTTATTTTAAGCAACGAAAGCATTACCGCTCAAGATATTCAAACCTACGCCCGACCAAATCAATAATTCATGACCAAACTACGCATAGAATCGGATTCGCTGGGCTCGTTGAATATCCCAAAGGACGCTTTGTATGGCATTCATTCATTGCGGGCATCACAAAATTTTCCCGATCGTACACCATTTAATAAAACATGGTATCAATCGGTTGGCTTAGTTAAGCATGCATGTTACCTAACCTACAAAAAATTCAAAGCCGAAGCCCTAAAATCCATTCCTCTGGCCGATCTTAAAACAGAATTCTTCGACGAGAAAGTGATTGATGCACTCATAACATCATCCTTAGAAGTAAGCGAAGGAAACTATTTCGAAGCGTTTATTGTTCCTGCCATTCAAGGAGGCGCAGGCACAAGCATTAACATGAATGTGAATGAAATTATAGCCAATGTTGCGCTTAAAAAACTCAATCTCCAAACAGGAGATTATCAAACCATTGATCCCATTGAGCAAGCCAACGTTTTCCAAAGCACCAACGATGTTATTCCAACAGCATTGCACGTAGCAGCTATGCAGTTGCTCAAACAGCTCGAAACATCTATCAACGAATTACGCTTTGGAGTAGAAAAAATCGAATCGGCTCATCGCAATCACTTACGGCAAGCCTACACGCAAATGCAGGAAGCTGTTCCCTCTAGCTACGATAAATTGTTCAGCACCTATAGCAATGCACTTTCACGCGACTGGTGGCGAGTATCCAAATGCCTCGAACGCATTAAAGAGGTAAATTTGGGAGGTGGGGCCATTGGAACTGGACTCTCTGTTCCTCGCTTTTTTATTATGCATGCTACAACCGAATTGCAGAAACTAACCGGTTTGCCTTTAGCGCGAGCCGAAAATATGTGCGATGCCACTGCTAATACCGATGTTTGGGTTGAGGTTCATGCCACACTTAAAGCACATGCAGTTAATCTCGAGAAAATGGTAAGCGACCTTCGGCTTTTGGGGTCTGATTTATTTCGTCATCCCGAAGTTAAACTGCCTCAAAAACAAGTAGGTAGCTCTATAATGCCGGGCAAAATTAATCCAGTTATTGCCGAGTATGTCATTAGCACAGCACATAAGGTTTATGCCAACGATTTACTCATCTCCAATCTTTGCGGACAGGGCTGTCTCGAGCTCAACGCCTACCTTCCAACCATTGGACATGCCTTGCTCGAAACGCTGCAACTACTTATTAACGCCAACCAAAGTGCGCTCAATCATTTAATAGACGGACTGGTCATTCACTCATCCCTAAATTACGATTCGCCCATTTTCATGAATCCATCCATCACAACTGCGTTATCGCCCTATATTGGCTATCATCATGCCGCTCAGTTGGCCAAGGAAATGAAAGAGAAACAAGTTTCGGTAGTAGTAGCCAATGGAAATTTAAAATTAATTGATCCAGACTCATTAACTCAGCTGCTACAGCCATCAAATTTGCTAAAAATGGGGTATAGTTTAAAGGAGAGCTAGTGCTTCCCAATTACAAAACGCAGATTAATCCCAACACTTAACGGAATTATATCACTGTCATGAAATCTCACATTGGCTAATTGTGGTAACGATGAGGCCGTTTCGTTTAAAACATCAATTAAGTTTTCGGTGGTATATTGCATATAAACCTCAAGACCAAAACCAATTTCATCAGGATATAAGCCCAAACCGATTCTAAAAAAAGCATACGAATGAGATGCTTTGCTCGGTTTCAAATCAATAGTTTCAATCTGATGATCAAGGTGCCAGGCAATTCCATCATAGGAAGAATAAGCGTTCCGATTAAAATCACCTTTTGAAGAAGCCCAGCAATAACCTAATCCTGTTTCCGAAAAAACAAACACCACATCTTCAAGCAAACCATATTTAAATGATGGATAAATAAATAGATGAAGTCCATCTGTATAGACTTTTATGGATTGTTCTTCAGGCATTCTCTCAATTCTAGTATCAAATGGGTTAATTGTTTTATCGTGCGAAAAACCTACCAATGAACCTCCCATGCCAATTTCAAGCCATCTTTTAATAGGGTATTGATATCTCAAGCCAATTTCAAACGCATAATCCGAATCGGAATATTTCATAAAACGCCCAACATCTAAAACAAAAGCATGTTTTGAGGTTGTTTAAGATTGCAATCCGGACATGCCTGAAAACAACCACACACACACAAATAAGTAATCCTTGATTGAACCCATACTTAATTACAATTGGAACCGCCAAAGATATACTTTTCTAAATCAAACACTATAAATATTCATCGATAAAAAACCTTTTAAAAGCCATACCTATTTGCTAATAAAACAACTCAACACTAAAAATATAATATTTCTTTTTGATTATGTAAATTATTTTATACATTTGAGTGGTTATAGTGGTGGTAAAAAATTCATTTAGAGAGATTTGACGGTGATTGAGGATTGAAAAAACCACCTACGATGGCAGGGTTTTCCTGAATTATTCACTATAAACGAGGGAAAAAATGAATAATCCAGTATCTTTTAGTTATGTTGTTGGGCAAAATGGTCAAGTAAACGGTCAATTTGCTCTGAACCAACAATCCATAACTTTTAAAATGGAAAAGTCAGCGAATCCACTTCACGAAATGCTGACTGGCATGATGGAATTAGTTGCAGAACCTCGCTACTATTGGGGAATGCCAAACACATGCAAAATCGATTGGTATGATGAATCGGAAAGTTTGAGATGGATCTTATCAACTCAAGATGGACAACAACTTGATGTATTGTTATACAAATGCGCGAACATGTTTGAAGAACCGAGCGATGAACTAATAATTTCTGGAACTTGTTCATTGATTAACTTTTATCAAGCCATTCTGGAAAAAGCAGACCTTGTAATTAAAGAAAATGGCCTTTTAGGTTATGGACATCAGCAAAGACAAGGCGATTTTCCTATTGCCAGTTTTCTCTTCCTTAAAAAGTTTTTAATAAACCAAGGAAAATGGTTTGCGAATAATCAAGTTCAAAAAGAATTCGAAGAGGAGATTAACTTATTGCTATCATAACTACCTTTGCAATAGTTAAGCAAATGGAGTAATCATGGGAAAAGAACGACGTCCACACATAGGCATTTATGGCCGACGAAACAATGGTAAAAGCACCTTAATCAACCGATTAACCGGACAATATCTTTCGATTGTTAGTGAGATAGCCGGTACAACTACCGACCCAGTAAAAAAAAGCTACGAAATTATCGGTTTTGGCCCTGTTACACTTATTGATACAGCAGGTATTGATGATGTTGGCGAACTAGGTGAGAAACGCATCGATAAATCGCTCCAATCCATCAAAACAATTGACTTAGCCATACTTGTTGTAATCAACAACGAATGGGGAACTGCCGAGGAACTCTTAATTAAGAATTTTAACGATCAAGATGTTCCGTTTATCGTTATTCATAACAAATCGGATCTAGCAGCCGTTTCCAATATGCTTACCCATAAAGCAACCCAAGCTGGTGCCTCGCAACTCATCTCTTTCAACCATCAACAATCCACTGATCCATTGATTGTTGCAATTCGAAATACCATTCCCGAAAATGCATTTACCACCCCATCGCTTTTAGGCGATTTAATATCTCAGGGCGATATTGTTTTACTCATCACCCCCATTGATATTGAAGCTCCCGAAGGTCGATTGATTCTTCCTCAGGTTCAATCGATACGAGATATTTTAGATAACGATGCCGTTTGTGTCGTAGTTAAAGAGCGCGATGTGGATGCATTTCTGCGAAAAACCAACATTCAACCAGCACTCGTTGTCACCGATAGTCAGGTGTTTTTAAAAGCTGATGCTTCGATCCCTAAAAACATCCCGTTAACCAGTTTTAGCATATTGTTAGCTCGTTTTAAAGGCGATTTTGCAAACTATTTAAGTGGCACTCCATACATCGATAAACTACAAGAAGGCGACAGAGTTTTATTGCTTGAATCGTGCACACATCATGTATCGTGCGACGACATTGGAAGAACAAAAATACCACGATGGCTAGCTAATTATACTGGTAAAAATTTAGAATGTGAAATGGTTTCGGGATTAGATCATTTACCTCGTCCGATCAATGACTATTCGCTGGTTATACAATGTGGTGGGTGCATGATTACCCGAAAACAACTCATCAACCGTTTAAAACCTGCTATTGATGCTGGAATACCAGTTACCAATTATGGCATGGCCATTGCTTATACACTTGGGATTTATCATCGTGCTGTAGCTCCTTTTGTCATGCACAATCAAACATCTAATTATTTATAAAAGGTTCATAATTGCTATCAGAAAAAGGGGCAATAACCGAAGTTACTGCCCCTCAAACATAACAAACTAAACACTAAAAATCTTCTCCACCTCCCATATCATCTCCTCCGCCACCAGTGCCAGGTGCTTGACCCTTCCCACTACGGGTTGGACGGTAATTATTGATACGGTACGACAATGAAATGTTAAATACCGGCGAATTCATGGATGAATAATCAATTCAATGGTTCAACGCAGTAACTGCTTTTTTAGCTGCATTTAATAAAGGACGAGAAGATAATTTACTTCCTACAGCTTGCTCCATCCATTCATTGGGTGTTAATCGTCCTTGCATATAAATCCTTTCCACTTCATTCGCAAATGGCTTATTTTTCAAATAAGCCTCCAGTTGAAACTCAATTAAATTTCCAATGGCATAATTCGATAAATAGAGTGGATTACTAATCATATGCGAATAAACGCCTAATACAGTCGCGTCTTTTACACCAAAAACTGGGGCATAATATTTATTCCAAATCTCTTTAGTATTAGCTATAACAGCTTCTTTCAATTGCTCGGCAGTTGCATCCGGATGTGCGTATAACCACTCCCAAGTTTGAATATCCACAAGCGAAACTCCCATTATTTCATAAGCACTCCAGCACAAATCCAATGCATTTAAATGGTCAATCATTGGGTTTTCATTTGCCATACCAAGCAATTGCAAATCACGTTTTTGGAAAACAAATGCCAAGGCTTCGGTAAAAGCGGTGTTGGGCACACCATTTAATAGGTAATAGTCCATTTCGTAAAGCGATATGGTTTGCTCTACATTATGACCAAATTCGTGAACGGCAATATTATATCCTTTGTAATTCATTCCCGTTTCAGGAATTCGAGTGCGCAAATGAGCTTTTTCGCCTTTTCGAACTGCTCCCCACGCATGCCCCGAACCACGAGCAGGATCAACACTAATTTTATCGCAGATATAAGCGGCTTTATCAGGTTCAAATCCAAGTGTTTTTAACATGCTGGGCAATGCCTTTTCAAAAGCAGCAGCATTCGGATAAAGCGTTTGTGTTTTTTGAGTCAATAAATCTTCATTTAATAAACTTCGAGCTTTAAACCCATCATACCAAATGTCCCAAGGTTGAAGATCGCGCCCCAAACGTTTCTGCACAATTCCAGCAATATCCTTTAAAACAGGAGAGGTTAAAAACTCGGTAAATATCTTCTTGGCATCATCCAATTTTAGCTCCATTCCACCCTCAAAACTTCGTTTGATAAATGTATTAAGTGGCGAGTAAGCATCCATGGCTTTTAAAGCCTGAAAATTATTAATGATCTGTTGATATCTCTCGTTATTTTCTGGTTTTGCCGACTCACTATCACCGTCAATTACTTCATTGAAATAAGGGTTATACAAATATTTATTGCTATTAATCACCGATTTAGGAATAGACTGATCAACAATTCGAGTCATTACTTTATATATCAAAGCTTGTTTTTCCAATCCATCAGTATTATTGGCATAATTAGCTTTAATCTCGTCGCGCAAATTCCAATGCGACAGCAGTACTAAATCGCTTGAAAACAGAGCCTTATCGCTTGAATCGCGCAAATTACCAGCATAAATATTGTAATCAGAGATATAAATATCGCCCAAATTACCTACTTCGGAAGCTTTTTGAGTTAATGTCGCAGGGACTCTGGCAGTGAACATGTCACCTAGTCGAGCATAAGCCCATTGCTGACGACTCCAGCTTTTACCCAATTGCTCCTTCTCGTCCAACGAATAAAACGGGAAATTAAGCGCAATAATAAATGCAATTTTATTATCATACAAATCATCGCTTAAATGAGCACCCGAATTATACCCACCAAAAATTTGATCCAGTTCAATTATACTATCGCCTGGCTCATGCAATGGTTTTAACAGATCCAAGCTAATTTTATTCTGGTATCCCAAAAGTATTTCAAAGTTACGACTGAGCTTATCAAATGCCTTAGATCGATTGATATCGGAAGCGATGAACTGCTCTTCGCAAAATTTCTGAAAATCCGATGCTGTGCCATCTGTTTCGCGCCAAAGTGACGCAGCATGTTTTACCCCTCGCGTTATTCGATCGGAATATTGTTCGCTCTGCTTCTGCTCTAATGCTGATATAGCGGCTGTGATCGTTTCGTTTGTAAGTTTAATTGCTTCCTTTTCTTTTGGAATGCATGACACAATAAGAATTGTACATAATAATAATAGAATATTTTTCACTTTACGTTAATTTTAGAATGAATGACTCATTTAAATATCTGTAAAAATTTTATAGAATTATAGATTATAGAAAGTTAGATTAGATAAATAAGATGAAAATAGAATGCTATTCATCTGGAAATAGTTCTAAATATCTTTTCTATCCTTCTTCCTACCTCTGTATTAAAAATCTCTAATTAGTAAACAATAATTACCTCACGTATAAACTTAGGTCTTAACAGGCATTTAAACGGTTGGCGAAATGAAATCGTTGGAGATTGCGACCTACATTTCTGTTCAGACACACCGAACTTGATGCGTAGCAGAAAGCTCGAATAACCACTTAAACTTCAATGTTTTATACTGCGCATCGTGGTGCTTTTCTATATTTCTTTCGTCACTAAATATATTGTATAAAAAAGATAAAATACAAGAAGTATAGCAGCTTCCCAACGATCTAATCTTTTTCGTTGTCCAGTTAACATTGATGTCAAAAGAAAAATTGTTCCTCCAATCAAAATATAAAAGTCTAAATTAAATTTGGGATTGTATTCAATTGGCATAACCATACCACTAATTGATAAAATCAAAAGAATATTAAATACGTTTGAACCAATTACGTTCCCAATCGCAATATCACTATTTTTCTTTGTTGCCGCAACAATTGATGTGACCAATTCAGGCAGTGATGTTCCTGCTGCTACAATAGTTAATCCGATAATTTTTTCACTAACACCTAAGCTATTTGCGATTTCCACACTATTAACCACAACAAATTGTCCTCCAATGACTAAACCAGACAATCCGATTAAAATGAGGCTCCAGATTTTAAGTGTTGATTTCTGTACAAAATCAGCTTGAATATTTGAGTCTTGTTTCATTTGACGAAAAACGTAATAAAGAAACATTACAAACATCACAAGCATAATAAGACTATCAACTCTACTCAGATAACTTAGTTCTGAAAATTTGAAATCGTTTACTAAAAGCAATAATATGATTGTCGCAAATAACGAAATCGGAATTTCTTTCCACGCTGTAGAAGTTTGAACTGTGATTGGTAATATTAATCCTGATATTCCAAGTATTATAAATAGATTAAAATTATTACTCCCAACGATGTTGCCGAGAACGATGTCTGAATATCCATTCAATGAGCCAATAATATTCACAACCAACTCAGGAGCTGAAGTCCCAAAAGCGACAATAGTTAAACCTATTGCCAAATCTGAGACCTTGTATTTTTTAGCTAAAGCAGTAGCTCCATCAACAAGCCAATTTGCTCCAAAGATTAAACAAACAAACCCAATAACAACTAGCAAAGTCTGAATTATCATATAGTCTCTATTTTAATACAAATATAAATCAATGTATGTAATTCTATTCGCAAATTGTTATAAATTTAGTGGGTTAAAATGCACCTCAACCCTGCGAAAAATCAACTTTTATCGTTTAACTATTAATAACGACGTGTTCATTTGATTCCAAGGAAGCACATGCTCCGGAAGTTCACCCCAATTTTCGGGATGCATAATTACTAAGTCATATAATTCAACTTGTTTAGGATTGATCTCATGTGAGGACATTAACGTAACCCGATTAGGGTACTTTCGTTGAAGTTCAATCCCTTTATCATAGCCATCTTTTAGCTTATTTTTACTTTTTTGAGTCGCAATAGAAATATTAATATTATCGCCTTGGCAAGTCATGTCAAGCACTCGAATAATCAACTCATTAGGTTGATCAGATGCAATATACAAAACAGATGAAAGCTCTCTCAACCCCTTATCAATAAACACCCCCACAGGCAATCCTGATGTTTTAAGAATCTCTTTTACTCTGTTATCGAATAAGGGAACTTTGTTGTATTTATCAGCTCCTGAAAACAGATCAATTAATAAAGTGGGATGCACTATTAAATTAACATACTTCAAAACGCCACCTAAAATAGTTCCATCAAACACCGAAGGGCCAACGCCAATTAGCAACAAGTCATAATCGGCTGAATGAGCCGTTTGCACAATGTCTTTTTCTAAATTATTGGATGATTTAAATATCTTCTCAAGTGAAATTTTCAACTCATGAGCCTCACTTAAAATGGGCTCGAAGCTATTCATCTCATATTCATCTACATTATACTCTCGCAACATATTGCTTGGAGTTAAATGCAATGCTGTAATTTGAGCATTCTTAGTTTTTTGACCCGTTAATTGGTGTAATAATCGGAGCATGGCTACACCTGTTAATGGATTTCCGAACGACATAAGCACTTGCAATCGCTTCGAATAACTCTGAATACTAACTTCGTGATCATCGCTTTTCGATGAGAACAGATGATTTATCAATGCCAACGATGGGCCAGTCATAAATGTGGTAACTAATGCCATTATCACCATCATGGTAAAAATCTCAGCAGATAATACCCCCAAATCAAATCCAATATTTAACACCACTAACTCCATTAATCCTCGGGTGTTCATCAAAGCACCAATACTTAAGCTATTCTTCCAGCTTTGCCCAACAAATCGGGCAGAAAGTGCACTTCCAACAAACTTTCCAATAATCGCAACCAAAACAACATAACCCGCAACATGCCATATTTCGGGATTGTCGAGCAAATTTAAATGAGTTCGAAGACCGGTAAAAACAAAGAACAATGGCAAAAGCAAAACCAAAGAAACATCTTCAACCTTCTCGATGAATAAATTTCGGAACTTAATATTAAATGGCATGATAACACCTGCCATAAAAGCACCAAATAGTGCATGAATACCTATAACTTCAGTTGCAAAAGAGGATATTAACAATACTGCAAAAAACACAGCTACAATTGGTTTGCTTAAACGCTCTTTGTTCGAATAAATTTCACCCATCCGTTTTAAAAAGGGTTGAATTAGCTTTAACATGACCACCACATAACCAATCGCTAATAAAATGGTATAGAGCGAACTAATAAACGAACCAGCTTTTACAATGGCAATTACGGCGGCCAATAAACACCAAGCTGTAATATCATCGGCTGCGGCACATGTTATAACCAATGCTCCCAAACGGGTTTTCGACAAACCTCTTTCTTGTACAATACGCGCTAAAACAGGAAAAGCGGTAATACTCATGGCAATACCAATAAAAAGCGCAAACGATAAAAATGCAACACCTTGAGGTGCGTACTGCTCATAAATAAAATAAGCCAATGCAAATCCTAATGCAAATGGGATGACGATACTAGCATGACTAATAATAATGGCATCGTTGGCTTTAGATTTCAACACGCCCAAATCAAGCTCCATGCCCACCACAAACATAAACAAGATTAATCCTATTTGACTGAGAAACTGTAAGTTTCCCAATGAAGATTCAGGAAATAATTGAGCCGATATTTCAGGGAAATAATATCCTAATAACGAAGGTCCTAAAATAATACCTGCAATAATTTCACCAATAACCGAAGGCTGGCCTATTAATCTACAACAATAGGATAAAACCCTTGCTACCAATATTATGGTAATAATTTGGAGTAATAAAATAGCCAAGGGATGCGATAAGTTATGAAATAAGGTATCTTTAAACTGTTCCCACGAGCTTAAATTTTCGCGTATCAGTTCCGTTACGCCATTGCTCGACTCTAAAAGCGTGCCTTTAATAAAAAAAAAATAGATAAGTGCTGAAAATCCACCTATGACAGAAACATAGTACAACAGGCTCTTAAATTTGCTCATTTTAAAATGTTATTACGTCAATAAATACCTGTTCTAACTTTACTAAATCACCAACTTCAAATATCCCTATAAGTCAAACTAACTGCATTACAATTATTTACACTGCAAATGTATTGCAACATCGTTAGCAAACTGCTTAATATCCTGACCATCAAAATTTCCTGAAGTCATCATAAGCAATGTTGTATTTTGAGATGCAACCGTTTTTAAATGCGTAAATAATTTTTGCGAATCTGTGAAAACTAACAAATTAGGATGATTGAATGCCAGCTCAACCTCTTTAATCGAAAACGATTCGAGTTTTTTATGCTCAACCACTTTGGGATTAAAATAAACATATGCCTCATCAGCTTCATTCATCGATCCTTCATATTGAGGCAAAAAAGCTTTATTTAAACTACTAAATGTATGTAATTCCATACAGGCAATTAATTTGTGATTGGGATACTGTTCTTTTACTGCATTGGTTGTTGCTTTTAACTTACTAGGTGAATGTGCAAAATCGAAATACACATTAAAATTTTCCTGACTTACCAACGTCTGCAATCGCCGAGCAGCACCTTTAAAAGATTGAATTGCCGAATAAAAATCACTCTCTGAAATTCCGAGTTGCTCACAAACGAAATAAGCTGCTTGCACATTTTGCATATTATGGTTTCCAAAAATAGGCAAATTGGTTTCGCTATTATTGTGAATGACTACCACCCCATCATCCGTTGCACGGTATTGAGTTGCATGATAAGCTATTTTAGTAATATCATTTCGACTATCTGAAGCTATATTTACAATTTCCTTATCCCCTTCAAAATAAATGAGCGTACCATTAGGCTCAATGGTATTAACAAAATTGCTAAACTGCTGACAATAATTTTCGAATGTTGGAAACACATTTATGTGATCCCATGCAATACCAGTAAGTACTGCAATATGAGGCTTATACCATAAAAATTTCGGGCGCAAATCGATGGGTGACGATAAGTACTCATCGCCCTCGAAAATCGCTATCGGAGCCTCATGAGTTAGTTTTACCATGGTATCAAATCCATCGAGCTGAGCTCCAACCATGTAGTCAAAATCAACACCATTTACTTTCAATACATGCATAATCATAGAAGTCACTGATGTTTTTCCATGACTTCCTCCTACAACAACTCTCTTTTTATCAGTAGTTTGTGTATACAAATACTCAGGATACGAATACACTTTTAATCCAAGCTCCAGCGCTCGCACTAATTCAGGGTTATCCTTTCGGGCATGCATCCCTAAAATAATTGCATCCAAATCGTTAGAAATATTTTCGGGAAACCAACCCCATTGCTTTGGAAGAATGCCTGCCTTGCTCAATCGGCTTTTCGAAGGCTCAAAAATTTCATCATCACTTCCAGTGACTACATATCCTTTCGAACTCATTGCCAATGCTAAATTGTGCATAGCACTTCCTCCTATTGCAATAAAATGAACCCGCATACTTTTCTTATTGTTATTGACAAATAATTCGTGATTTAGAATAGCTATTTTAGCAAGCTAATTAAGCGAAATTAATGAATAAAACGAATTTAATGACTATCCAATTTATAGATGCCTGAAATTTTTTGTGCGATGGTGGAGCCATTTTTGGTGAACTAAAATTATTCAATGGACACACTCTAGGTCAAATCATTCCGTTTATTGAAACCAACAAAGACACTTTGGTTTACATGACCGATTTAATTCCTGTCATGGCAAGCATTCCTTTATCATGGGTTCCGGCTTATGATTTGCAACCACATATTTCACTGACTGAAAAAGAAATGTTTTTAAACGATGCTGCAACAAATCCCTACATCTTAGTTTTTGAACACGATTTATATACAGAATGTTGCAGCGTTCAAAAAACGGAAAAAGGGATAAAAATCAACGAAGTATTTCAGCTTGATAAGTTGGGTTTTCAACTCTTATTGGTTCTTCGACTAGCGC
This sequence comes from Bacteroidales bacterium, assembly GCA_038212305.1. Lineage (GTDB taxonomy): Bacteria > Bacteroidota > Bacteroidia > Bacteroidales > Marinilabiliaceae > JBBQUP01. The sequence goes on along the minus strand of JBBQUP010000042.1, from coordinate 10,931 downwards.
CATTTCAACCTCTTGAGATAGATCCACTTCATCTTCAAAAAGCTTTTCGGTTCGAAGAGTGAAAATAAATCCAGGTAAAGATGCAAATAGCGACAATGAATAAAACAACAAACTCAAAGCCAAGGCATGAGCTGGATTTAACCCAAGCATCTTAGCACCTGTTAATAGCGTAAGCTCACGAGCGCCAATACCTCCTAACGTTATTGGAACAGAGGCTGCAATTGATGATAGCAGAAACAAAAATATAAAATCATCGCGATGACTCGCAACTTTAGCACCTAAAGCTTCCAAAATTAGTATCGCTGTAATCATTTGCAAACCTTGCACCAATAACGACCAGCCATTAACTGTCCAAAATATAGGTTTAAGTTTTTTATTAAAAACATGCAAAAACAAATAATAACCAGCACCAACCGTGGGTATCAAAACCCATATCCAACCCTGATATGGAAAGGAATAATTAATAAAATATATTAAAGCGAAAAGATACACAACAATAACTGATAATCCACTCAACCTATCTGACAAAATAGTAGCTATCAATGTTTTAACACCTACTTTTCGGTATTTATTTATCAAAAAAACTTTATATCCATCTCCGCCAACTCCTCCAGGTAAAAAGAAATTATAAAATAATCCTAACCAATAGAGTTTAATATTTGCTACTGCACTTAATTTTACTCCAATTTGAATAAAAAAAGTATTCAATCTCATTGTTGACACCAATTGAGAAAAAATATAAACCAAAAGTGCCACTGCTAACAGATAGAAGTTAGTTGCCTTAATGGTTGCCCATAAATTGCTAATATCGGTGATGGAGATAATGTACCATAAAGCCAAACTCGAAACTCCAACCTTAAGAATAAGCTTTATTCCTTTTATAATTATGGCTTTTTTTAGTGGCAATTGAGAAGTATTAATTGATTTCGAATTTCAAAAATAGTGTTTTGAAATTTAAATCGAGATTATTTAGGTAATTATTTGAGTCAATATACCAACTTACAATAACAAATAGCGAAAAGGAATCATATTTGAAAGCACAATTAAAAAGAATAATGCTAAGTTTAAAGCTATATCCATTACACTAATTTTTCGCTGATCTACATGGCTATAAAATCCAGATAGAAAAATTGTCTTAGCCATTTCTCTGCCTTCAATTTTAAAATTTATCCATCGCAATAATTGAAATCCAACTAAAAAAATAAACAATGATTTCAAGGTTTCGGTAGATGATAAAACAATAAATGATTGATAGGTTAAAGATGCAGAGTTTAACTCGAAATAGGGATTTTTGATTGTATTTAAAGAAATAATAATTTGAATAAAGGAGACAAACAATAACGAGTAATAATAAGTCGATGAGCGTAAATCATTAAAATACAACCACAAAACAATCATCGGGCTTAAAAATCCATAGAAAAAGATCATTCGGTTAATTACGTTTTGATCGAAAACATTAAAATAGGTAAGTGCAAATAATGCAATTCCAAGAAAAATATAAATTCCAAGAAAATAGGCTTGTTGCGCAGTATAGAAAAGCGTTCGCCTTCCGAATTTAATAGTCATAATTTAGTTTAGTTAGGAGCAACTAAATTAAATTTAAATAAACTAAGAAACAAATAATTATTATGTTTTTATTTTAAAGTGTGGAAAATAAAATTTTATCATGATATAATATACAAAAACAATGGGAATACAACTAGTTGCATTCCCATTGCATAACATTATAGATATATTTCTAATTTCGATTATTTGTATATAACATGACATAGTAAAGTAAAGTTACCAGCGATGCTAAGGCAGCCACTACGTATGTGTACGCAGCCCATTTTAATGCATCTTTTGCATAACCATGGGTATCAATTGAAGTAACGCCATTGTTATTTAACCAAGCCAAAGCTCTCCAACTGGCATTTATTTCAACAGGAAGTGTTATAAAAGCAAATAACGTAAAAATAGCATAGCAGGCAATAATTATCTCCAAAGCTAATTTCATAGGAACTAAATGAGGAAGTAAAAATGCTCCGGCAAACATGGCAATAAATACTATATTTACTACTCTTCCACTAATGTTTTGCAATGGCACTAAAGCAGTACGAAATCTTAAAAAAGCATAATCGTTTGCATCCTGCAAGGCATGTCCACATTCGTGTGCGGCAACAGCAGCAGCAGCAACATTTCGTCCATTGTAAACATCGGTACTTAAATTAACTGTTTTATTTGCTGGATTGTAGTGATCCGATAATGTTCCTTTAACCGAAACAACACTCACGTTGAATATTCCATTATCTCGTAGCATTTGTTCTGCTACCTCTTTTCCTGATACACGAGAAGCCGATGGTATTTGAGAGTATTTTTTAAACCGGCTCTTTAATTGCCAACTCACCAACGCACTAAGTGCCATAAACACAAGCATGATGAGAAATAAAGGTGATGTAAACATATTTTGTGATTTTATAATTATTTCATTTCCACAGCAAAAATCTTGCCGATATCAAAACATGTCAGTATGTCTAAAGGAAATAGTTCAACTCTTTTTTTTAATCTTTAATCTTTGTCCTACCGATATTTTCCGAGCATCTGAAATATTATTTAATGCCATTATGTCGGAATTTGAAACACCTGGAAATTTCTTTGCAATAACCCATAAATTATCACCATTTCGTACAGTGTAGTAAATAAATGATCCGTCGTCTGCCTGTCTAGCTAAACTTATCTCTGACTCAGGTATAGATGTAATTGAAGCAACTTCTTTACCATCAGACTTTTGTTTCTGAGCGTAGCTCATGGCATTCAAACTTTCGTACTCATTTACTCTATTTTTTGGAACATAAACAACCAATTGTTGACCTGCGCGAATCATATTTAGATTAATATTATTCCAATACCTCAAATCCGATACATTTACGTCAAACCAATCAGCAATTAGTCCAATGGCATCGCCTGACTTAACCGTATAATGCACCTTGGTACGGTTGGCAGGTATTACTGGATCATAAGTATCATGGGTTGGGTTGACAACTAAATTTTTAGATGAAAAATACTTATCATACTCATAATTGTAAATAGAATCTTCTAATGAGGCAAACGAAATGGCAATATCAACAGGCAATCGCAACTGATAACTTGTTTTACCTCCAGGTATTACATCACGGCGGTATTGCGGGTTTAACTCTCGAAGACTTTCGACCGAAATATTTAAAACTGATGCTATTTGTTTAAAGTTTAGCATCTTCGAAACTAGAATAGTATCCGTAGCAGGTGGTAAAATTGTAGGTTTTGGTAAAATGTTGTGATCTTTATAATAATTAAAAGTATAACCAGCTGCTATAAAAGCGGGTACATATCCTCGTGTTTCTTTAGGTAGATTATAAAAAATCTGCCAAAAATCACGTTTCCCACCCGATCGACGAATGGCTTTATTAACATTGCCAGGACCACAATTATAAGCTGCTATTGCCAAAGGCCAATCGCCATAAATTGCATACAAATCTTTAAGGAAATGAACTGCAGCCGCAGAAGCAGCTACAGGATCAAGTCGTTGATCGACATAGGAGTTTATTTCTAACCCATATTGTTTTCCTGTGTAATACATAAATTGCCACAAGCCCATTGCTCCGGCACGAGAGCGAGCTTTGGTGTTTAATGCAGATTCGATAATAGGTAAGAATCTCAATTCCAAAGGCATATCATTCGCATCTAAAGCAGCTTCAAAAATGGGGAAATAATAGTCCGACATGCCGAGCATGTTCTCAACCTGATCGCGCCTACGTTGGGTGTAAAGCTCAATATATGACTTCACCTTCTCGTTATACACAAAAGGTATGGGCGAAACAATATTAGAAAGCCGTTGAATATAAATTGAATCGGGAATTGGGGAGTTAACCATAAAGACATCCCCTAAGCTCTCAATGGAAATCGTATCAGGCACCATAACAGGCTCTTCGAAAGACCCAATTTTCTCTTGAGTAATTAAACTATCGAGAACATCCTGACTTTCTAAACTTGAGATATTGCTGGTATCAGGAATAGCGCTTTGCCCAAATAATTTACCTGCAAAAAAGAGAACTAATATTATCAACCCTGTTTTCATCATTTCCAATCTAAAAATTCAACTTCAAATTTAAACCTATGGTACCTGTTGATCCTAAATATGAACCTTGTACCTCAGGAAAATATCTTAACGAAATATCATTAGATATATCGTAAGTAAAAAAATGTGCGTCAACACTTGCATCCACTAAACTTAATACATAAACAGCAACAAAACCAATATAAGTCAAATCCCTGCTTCTTTTATAGTATTGCTGTTTGTTATTTAATGCATTCTTAAACCATTCAGCCTGTGCCCCTTCAACTTCTTCGAGTGATAATCCACTATTTATAGCAATTGATTCATACGATTTGTTTTGCGGATCACGAATAATAAAATCACGATAGGCATTTTTATATCGGTTATACTGGTTGGTATTAAAATTGAGTCCATATGCCAAGCCTGCAATTGATCCATAAATAATGGGTATTTTCCAATACTTTTTATTGTATGCTTGACCTAAACCGGGTATTAATGCCGAATAAAATGTTGCTTTATGAGGAGAATGTACTTTTTCATTCTCCAAGTTGACTAATGTAGAATCCAAGAAGCTGGCTTGCCCTAATAAAGTCGATGGCATAACTAAGAAAAATCCTAGCAAGATGCCAAATGATGAAATTTTTCCGAACGAGTTATTTAGCACTTTTTTTATCAATGCGTTGTTAGGCATTCGCTTTATCAAGAATTGCTACAATTTTCTCAAGCTCTTCATCACTGCGAAAAGGAATAATTATTTTCCCTTTCCCATCTTCATTACGTGAGAATTGAATATTTGTTTTAAAAAAACTAGAAAGCTGTCCTTTTAATTTTTGATATTCCTCTGGAACTGGAACTTTTTTCTCTTTAATTATCTTTTCCTCTTCGACCTTTTCCTGACTAAGCTCTCGAACAACTTCCTCGACTTTACGAACCGAGAAATCGTATTCGATAACTTGTTCGTAAATCATTAATTGAGTAGATGGGTCATCAATATTTATTAAGGCACGAGCATGCCCCATTGAAATCTGCTTTTCGCGCAAACCAAATTGAATTTCAGCTGGTAATTTTAATAGTCGAAGATAGTTGGAGACTGTTGATCGCTTTTTTCCTACCCGATCCGACATGCTCTCTTGTGTTAATTGACACTCATCGATTAGTCGTTGATAGCTTATGGCAATTTCTATAGGATCCAAATCCTCGCGCTGAATGTTCTCAACCAAGGCCATTTCTAGCATGGTATCATCCTCAGCGATCCTCACATAGGCAGGAACTCGCTCCAGACCAGCTAAACGAGCAGCTCGAAATCGACGTTCACCAGCAATTATCTGATACTTATCGTCACTAACTTTACGTAACGTAAGTGGTTGTATAATCCCAATCTGACGTATTGATGCAGCCAATTCTTCCAAGCGTTCTTCATCAAAACGGGTTCGGGGTTGCCAAGGGTTTGTTTCAATTTTCGATAATTCGATCTCATTTACTGAAGCAGCAGGTTTAGCTCTATTAATTTCATCTGAATTGTCAATTAATGCTCCAAGCCCTCTACCCAGTACGTTTTTTTTAGCCACCATACTAAAATCCTATATTTTTATTTACTTTTTATTTCTATCAATAAGTTCTTGTGCCAAGCTCAAATAATTCGTTGCTCCTTTCGAGGTTGCATCATACATAACAACCGCTTTACCATAACTTGGAGCCTCGCTCAATTTCACATTTCGGGTAATAATGGTTTCAAAAACCATTTCCTGAAAATGTGTTTGAACCTCTTCAACCACTTGATTTGATAATCGCAAACGAGCATCGTACATGGTTAGTAAGAAGCCTTCTATTTTCAATTCAGGATTTAATCGTCCCTGAATAATTTTTATGGTATTTAATAACTTTCCTAAACCTTCTAATGCAAAATACTCGCACTGAACGGGAATAATTACAGAGTCGGCAGCTGTTAAGCCATTAACGGTAATTAATCCCAACGATGGAGAGCAATCGATTAAAATATAATCATAATCATCCCGAACTTTAGCCAATACATCTTTCAGCACTTTTTCGCGATTGGGCAAGTTTAGCATTTCAATTTCCGCCCCAACCAAATCGATATGTGACGGCATCAAATAAAGCAACTCGAACTCGCATTGCAAAATGGCTTCTTTAGGTTCCAGTCCATCAACAATACATTCGTAAATGGTTTTTTCGATGGTTTTTAAATCAAATCCTAAACCCGAGGTAGCATTGGCCTGTGGATCAGCATCTACCACCAGAACCTTTTTTTCTAAAACAGCCAAGCTGGCAGCCAGATTTATAGCGGTGGTTGTTTTTCCCACTCCTCCTTTTTGATTGGCTATTGCAATAATTTTTGACATATGCTAATACTGTAAATTATATGGCAACAAGATACAAAACTATTCTATTTGATTCTATGAATGCCAAAGTTAATCTTTTATTAAAACTCTTTATAAACTCCAATCATTATTTCACTGAAAAAACCATCAACTATCTAGTTGCTTAATAATTAACTAAATAACTATTGCAATTTTTCACAGCACTCGGCATAAAGTTGATCCTTCACAATGGGCACAACTCCAGGTTTTTCACAAACCATTCCGCCTGCCATATTTGAGATTCGAGCGATATTTTCGATGGGTAATCCAGCTGCCAAGCATACGGCAGCTACACTAATAACAGTGTCTCCTGCTCCCGATACATCAGCGATATTGCGGATTTGAGCTGGAATAAAATAATGCTCTTTTAAACTGCCAATATATACGCCTAGCTCGGCCATAGTTATCATGATTATAGTATTTTCCGAATCATGAAGGTACTTATGAGCTAATTCATCAATCACAGATTGATTTGTTTTATCAAAGTCAAAATGAATCCCCTCTTTAAACTCTTTTAAGTTTGGCTTAAAAAAAGTAATGCTTCTATAGGCATCAAAATTTCGTTTTTTCGGATCAACTAATGTTGGAATGCCTTTAAAATTAGATACTTCTACAATAGTTTGTATTAACATTGGAGTAATTACTCCTTTATCGTAATCTTCAAAAATTATTGCATCAATCTTCTTATTATCAAGTATTTTAACAATTCGATCAATTAATTTTTGCTCTGCACTGGCATTAAGCGGTGTGGTTACTTCTTCATCAACTCGAAGCAGGTGATGATTTTGACTTATTATGCGAGTTTTAACTGTTGTTACGCGCGAAAGATCTTCAATAATGCCTTCGGCCGATAATTGGTTATCGGCCAATAATTGGTTAAAATGGCTGGCTTGATAATCGTTTCCAATTACAGAGCACAATATGGGATTCGCTCCTAACGACTGAATATTTAAAGCTACATTTCCAGCTCCTCCTAACCGTTGTTCGTGCATTGTTTTTGACACAATTGGCACTGGAGCTTCGGGCGATATACGTGATACATTTCCCCATATGTAGGCATCAATCATTATATCTCCAATAATCAGAATATTCAACTGATTAAAACGGTTAAAAGTGGCTTCGAGATTAATAGTCACAGGCTTAAAATTTTGCAACAAAGATAAAAAAAGAAGTTGGTTTGCTATTAATATCTAATATTTCCCTGGCATCAATGAATTATTACTTAAACTCGATTAAGAAATTGGTTAGACTAGTCTCGGAACTAATTCCAAGTTTTTTGCGAAGCCGATATCGCCCAATTTCAACTCCTTTAGCTGAGACGTTCATTAAGCTAGCAATGTTTTTAGTGGTTAAATTCAAACGAAGTAATGCACATAATCGTAAATCATTGGGCGATAAGTCGGAGTAGGTATGTTTTAAATTTCTAAAGAAATGATCATGTATAAGGTCGAAATTAGTTTGAAACAAAACCCAATCATTTTCGACGGTTAAATTATTATCGATTAAATGAATAATCTTTTCGAAGTACTTATTTGGATAATGCACACCCAAGTTTTTCTTTTGCTCGGTTAGCTCGTCCTTTATAGCACTTAAAACCTCGTTTTTGTGAATAATAGATAAAGCTGTGCTCGCAATTTCCTTCCCCTTGTGATTTAATTCCGCCTCGAGTTTTTCGTTTTCAAGACTCATAATTGTTTGTTGCTTTTCCATTAAAATAGCATGCTGTTGCAGTTGTTGTTCGTGTAATAATTTCGAATTCGTTTTTACAACCCTCCTATGTATAAAACCAACTAACCAATATAAAAGCAATAGCATTAAACCTATGTATAGAAATATTGCAGGCCATGACAACAAAAATGGCGGATTAACTGAAAATGGATAGGAAAGCTCTGTTATTAATTTCCCGGATTCATCAATAACCTTAGCCTGAAACACGTAATCACCGGCTGATAAATTATAATAATTAGCAATACGCGAAAATCCATCGGCATATTGTTTTCCATTGTATCCATCTAAAAAATACCTAAATGAATAATGCCCTTTATCAGCAAAATTTGGATAAGATATGGTAAACTGAAAATTATTGTATTGATGCGATACCGAATAATGATTTGTTGATATTACAGGTAAGTGAAGTACCACTCCTTTTTGGGTTTGAGCATGTACATCTTTTAAAAACAGGGGTGTTTTATAGCTGATTTTTTTCGTAGTAAATGAGTTGTTGTAAAAACCTAATAAATACCCAAAACAAAACAAACTGCGTAAATCGCTAGTTTGCATAATAGCAAACTCATCGGCAGAAACATCAATTTGAAAGTTTGAAAACATGATTTGATTAAGAATAACAACCTCATCATCTGTTACTTTAACTAAAGCTGCTCCTACATCGTTAATGAACCAATAATGATTTAAAGAGACTTCAACAATTGCACGACTATTCTTATACGCTGGCAAAGAATCGTTTAATTTATCAAACGGAATAAGTGTTTCAGAAATATCATCATATGTATAAAACTGCTCCAAATCCAGAAAAACCACCCTATTATTTACTTTAAAAACATTTACAATTGCAGCTGACTCACTCGAAATAGAAGGATAATGTTTTATTGATTGAACTGACATTAAATCGCTCGTAAGCCTAATTTTATAAATGCCTTTATGTAAATGACTGCACCAAATATTGCCTTGATAGTCTATCTCTACAAATCGAACCGGGTTGCTAAAATTTTCAATTGCATGACTAAAACTCCATTCCCCATTCGAGTTTTTTGTATGCATAACCAGCTGGGAGTAAGTACCTTCAATCAATACTTCTTTTCCATCTATTACCCCTTTTTTTATAACCAAACCACCATTTACATGATGGAGAGGTATAATTTTATCATTCGCGATTGAAAAAGTACTTGCATTATTACCAAAAAACAATTGATTATCAATTTTAGTTATGTGCCAAACATGATCGAAAGTAAGACGTTTAAAAGATATGGCATTGGTTATTGCATTGTTGCTCGAGGTATCGTAATCAGCTTCATATAAACCTTGATTGGTGCCTATATAAAGTTTATGATTAGAGATGGCAGCTGCATAAATAGTTCCAATTTTTGATTTTATAGAATTAAATACTTTCAAAGGCGACTTTATATGAATCATTGAGATACCTTTATCCATCGCAACCCATAAATCGCCTGCTTTATCAGTCGAAAGCCCTAATATGGTATTATTTAGCAATCCATTCTCGGTATTCAAGTGCCACAATAACGAACCTGATTTATCAAGCGCAAAAATTCCGTTTAAAATTGTCCCAACAACTATGATCGAATCGCTGATTAATATTGCTTTATTGGGATTTGCTTTTATAATTATATCTGATACATCTGGTGCAAATCTAGAGTAGCTATTCCCTTGTTGAATAAACAAGCCACCTTTTGAAACAAGAAGAAGTCCATTGTTATGAAAAGGAAGAACTCCAACAATAACACCCTTGACAAATCTATCGGTTCGAGCGTTAAAGATTTTCATTTGATCATTTAACAACGAAAGCCCATTTTGCTCCGAAAAAGCATAAATAGCATTATCAACTAGCGAAAAGGATATTCGGCTGTCGGAAGTTCGATATCCCAAGACCGTTTCCCCATCGTAAATAAAATAGGAATTAAATGAAAAGAAATAAATGTACTTATTAAGTCGAATTATACTCCATATTTCATCGTTTTGCATTTTATAGTCTTTTAGCTTCGATGAAATTGAGGTATAAAACATCGTACCATCCATATTCTTTTGAAAATAGCCAAACTCTTCGAACGACCCAACAAAAACCTGATTATTAACATCTACCATAACCGATCTAACAACCTTACCACGAGGAAGCTTAAACAAATCCCAATTGATTCCGTCGTATTGCAGTAATCCATTGTTATTGCCAAAATACATAACTCCGCAAGTATCAGTAGCTACAGACCAGTTTTGACTTCCTGCTAAATAATGTTGTTGGGAGTAATTGGTGACTAAAGGAGTAAAAAACTGAGCTCGAACAACAAAAGCATTAAAAACCAAACTATTAATAATGGCTATAGTAATTATTGCTCTATTAAATACTGATTTAAAAAACTTTAAATCCCTTTTAAAAAACAAACTCAATAAGTCACACATAATTTGACATAAAATTACTTTAAAATTATCGAATCCCGAGATAATTTCAAAGCACTAAATACAGTAACCATCAAATTGAACCTAGTAAAACAATTTTAGAGGTTACTTTACCCCACATTGCAGGCCTTACACCCCCGAAATGTTAAATTTAGACCAAAAAGAGCTTTTTTTTAATTATTTTGAAGGGTTATTTTTTACAACTACCTGATTATCAGCATGTGGTTTTTTGCGGTTTTGAAAAAGTGCCTTTGTGTGGACTTCCAAGCATTTGGAATTTAGTCGATTAGATATGATATTTACGGCATGTTTATCAAGTCGATCAGAAAATATTG
>JBBQUP010000041.1:0-28204 GCA_038212305.1 Bacteroidales bacterium | reverse complement strand
TAGTTCAAATTTATCAACCATGTTATCAACCTGTACTAAATAACTTCCTAATGGCAATGAATATTCGTGATGAATAGTTGCATCAGTTTCAAATCCTTTAATATCAGACACACCACAAGCGCAAAAACTCAATCCGATAATAATTAAGCAGATAGTTTCACTCCCAATAATATAGAATCTATTGTCCCTCACTTACCTTTAACTCAATATATTCAATTAAAATATGAATGACTTTAATATGAATTTCCTGTACTCTATCGGAGTATCCCTGATGGTTGACATGAATATTCACATCACTTAATTCCTTTAGCTTTCCTCCTGTTTTCCCTGTTAATGAAACAACCTTCATTCCAAGTTGTTTTGCTTTTATGGCCGCTTCAATCACATTTCTCGAATTGCCGCTAGTGCTTATAGCCAACAGCACGTCGCCTTTTTTACCTAACCCTTCAATATATCTGCTAAACACATAATCAAACCCATAATCGTTGGCTGTGCACGTCATATGAGTAGGATCAGAAATAGCAATGGCTGGGAATGATTGTCGATGACCACGAAAACGCCCAGTTAACTCTTCGGCAAAATGCATCGCATCGGACATTGAACCTCCATTTCCACAAGCAAAAATTTTATTTTCGCTTAAGATACATTTAACCATTATATTACCTGCATTTTCAATCTGATCAATGTTATTCGAATCAGACAAAAAATTAACAAGAACTTGTTTCGCTTCTTCGAAGCTTTTGATTATAGCTGCACGACTCATTTGAGTTTAATATTGAATTTCAATTACTAGATAAGTTAAACAAAGGTACAATCTGTTTTTGAAAGCTTCGTACAAATAAATACGGAAAACGCACAGATTGTTGTACGAATAAAACCAAACAGATTCAAATTTTCAGGAAATTTATCGTAAATTAGACATTGCTGCAATATTAAAATAGTCACAAAAACTCATACTATTATGACAATACAATTAATTAAGGAAACTCCAAAATGGAAACTTGAGTGGGAAGGGGGAGGTAAGGTTTTAATTAAAACAATTAGAGGTTATATCAAAGGCGAAGAAGTCGTAGAGCTCTTCAATACGGGGTATGAAGAGGTGAGGAAAAACATGGGTAATAAATGGATGTCTGACAATACAAATCTAATTGTTTATAAACCTGAGGATATAGAATGGATTAATACAGTTTGGTTGCCAAAAATGCTAAATATTGGATGGAAACATTGGGCTGTACTTGAACCCAAATTAGCAACAGGTAATATTTCGATGAGAAGCTTTATTGGATATTATCAAGAAAGAGGCATCAACTTGAAAATTTTCCATGATTACGATGAGGCGTTGAATTGGATTTCATCACTATAAACCAAATTTCCATTACAACTTTTATTATTATTCTAAACGATGCAATATCTATTGCATCGTTTTTTTTGGCTCTATGTTGATTTAATTGGGTGGTTCGTTTTGCAAAGGCCATTTGATTATTTATCATGTAAGTTAAGTGGTATATATTTAAGTAATTAATACTACGCTAACACATTGAAAAATAGTTAGAATAAAGATTGAAAAATAGCCACGAAGTGGTTGAATATTAGAATTGTTGTTCAGCCCTTAATTCGCATTAATCAACAACAAACTCTATTCTCGATATCTTTAAAGCTTATTAAAACGTAATATATAATCCTCTCTTAAATTGGTTTATTATCTTTGTAAAAAAATAGGCATTATGCGAATAACTCTTTTCAAACAGACTAAAGGTCGGACATTCAATCACATCCCTATTTATTACAACGAAGCCGAAGAGCAGAAAAAGGAACGAGATCGTAGAACAAAAGAGGCGCTGGGAACACTTTCGGATGATGAAAAGCAAAGTGGTTTTCGAAATCGTATTCAAGGTAAGATGCGCCAGAAATACAATACGAAATATAGTAGTATTGATACTCAACGACAGAAATCGAACTTCCGCCTTATTATTATATTAATGGTACTGATGGCATTAGCTTATATTATGCTTAAATCGAGCAATAAATGGCTGGAGGTTTTTATTAAATAATAGTAAGTCAACTTTAACCCTACTCTGACAAAGATGTCGAATATAATAAAGCTACTGCCCGATTCGGTTGCCAACCAAATTGCTGCCGGAGAAGTGGTGCAACGTCCTGCATCGGTTGTGAAAGAATTAATGGAGAACAGCGTAGATGCAGGTGCTCAAAGCATACAAGTTGTTATTAAAGAATCGGGGCGTACGCTTATTCAAATTATCGACAATGGATCGGGAATGAGCGAAATAGATGCGCGCATGGCATTTGAACGACATGCCACATCCAAAATTAGTCAGGCCGATGATTTGTTCCACATTCGCACCAAAGGATTTAGAGGAGAGGCTTTGGCATCCATTGCTGCCGTTGCTCAGGTGGAGCTTAAAACACGACGTAGAAACGATGAGTTGGGAATTCATTTAATTATTGGAGCTAGTCAGGTTGAGGAGCAAACCCCAATTCAATGCGCAGTTGGAAGCAATTTTATGGTGAAGAACCTTTTTTACAACATTCCTGCACGCAGGAAATTTCTAAAACAAAATAGCACCGAATTTCGTCATGTTTTAAATGAGTTTGAACGGGTTGCATTGGCTCATTCCGAAGTTGAATTTTCCCTTACCCACAACGATACAACCATTTACACACTGCCTTCTGGCAATCTTCGTCAACGAATAGTGAACTTAATTGGCAAACAAATTAACCAACAACTTTTACCCATTCAAGCCGAAACGCCGTTGGTGACTATAAATGGGTTTATTGGCAAACCCGAATCGGCTCGAAAAACATTGGGAACGCAATTTTTCTTTGTCAATAATCGATACATCAGGCACCCCTATTTGCACAAAGCATTAATGGAAGCCTATTCGAATTTGATTAGTTCCGATTCCATTCCCTCTTATTTTATCTTTATTGAAATTGATCCTCAGCTGATTGACATTAATATTCATCCAACCAAAACCGAAATAAAATTTGAAGATGAACGTACGATTTGGCACATTTTAAATGCCTCTATACGCGAGAGTCTTGGAAAATTTAACATCGTCCCCTCCATTGATTTTGATATGGAAGGCATGCCCGATATTCCACTTCCACTAAGAACAGGAGGTATTGATGAACCATCTATATCAATAAATCCCACCTATAACCCGTTCGATCCTTCATCGTCGGCGAGTAATCATCATCAGCATAATCCAACAGTACACCTATCATCGCAAGGAGGTTGGGAAGATTTATACAACGGATTTGAGAATGAGACTCCCGACAGAAACGAAGCAATATCAACTGAATCGTCAGGTTTTCATTTCACAATTCAATCGGAGCCTGAGCAACAAACGTTTTTGTCGTCCAACGATGTAGCTCCAATCACAGGCGGCTCATTTTTTCAGTTTAAAGGCAGATACATTTTATCATCCGTTAAATCGGGATTGATGTTTATAGACCAAAAAAGAGCACACGAACAGGTGTTGTTCGAGAAGTTTTTAGGTCAGATGGAATCGCGTCAGCAAATCTCCCAAAAACAATTATTTCCTCAAGTATTAACATTTGGTGGAGAAGATGCCTTGTTGCTACGCGATTTACTCGAAGAACTTGAATGTGCAGGTATTGCAATTGAAGAAAATGAAGACGGTGATTTTGAAGTACTATCGCTTCCCATAGATTTGTTAAATGCAAACATTGCCCATGTAGTTGAAGCAATTTTAGAGAGTTATAAAACTGGCGAATACAATGCCGAACAAGAGCTGAAAAAACGCATCGCCGCCACAATGGCAGCCAACGCTGCCATAAAATATGGTCATCCCCTATCAGTTATTGAAATGCAGGAGTTATTTGATAATTTATTTGCTTGTCAATCGCCCAATTACAGTTTTGCTGGCAAAACCATCATTTGTATCATTGAAAATGATTCCATAGAACAACTATTTGGCTCCTGAAATGGTTTATCCCAATATCAAAACCATAAAAGCACCTGAAATTCCAACCATTGAGTGCATATATATTGCCTGAATTCAATATAAAAAGGATAAATTTGCACTTTACCAGAAACCTAAAAATAAATTGGCAAGAAAGTTGATATTTACAAGCCAATAAAAACAAAACATATATGTACAATCGCTCATCTATATTTGCATCACTAACCCCTGTTGTAAAAAACATCTTAATTATTAATGTTCTTTTTTTAGTGGCATCGTATGCTTTAGGCTCCTATTTCGATTTCGATAAATATTTGGCTCTCCATTACCCCGCATCAAAAGCATTTAACTCGGCACAAATAATCACCTACCTATTCATGCATGCCAACTTTTCGCACTTGTTTTTTAACATGTTTGCGGTGTATATGTTTGGACGGATTTTGGAACAGAGATGGGGATCGAAACGCTTTTTAATTTATTATTTAGCCACTGGTGTTGGAGCAGGTTTAATTCAATTGTTCGTTATTTTTGTTCAAATACAATTTATTCAATCGCAATTATCGTACGATCAAATACAACAAGTGCTTAACGAAGGTTTTGCTGCATTGCAACAAAACATGAATTTCACAGATCCTATTATGGCAAAACTCAATCTTGCCATAAACACAGCAACAGTTGGTGCATCGGGTGCTGTATTTGGAATACTATTGGCTTTTGGAATGTTATTTCCCGATGTGGAATTGATGCTATTATTCCCTCCTATACCTTTAAAAGCCAAATATTTTGTAATTATTTATGGTGTGGCCGAGATATTTTTAGGTGTAGCTAACTTTAGTGGCGACAATGTTGCACATTGGGCGCACTTAGGGGGCATGCTATTTGGTTTCTTTTTAATACGCAAATGGAAAAATCTTTTACAATAACACTTTCCCAATTATGAGTATTTGGAACGAGATAAAAGATAGTTACCGCCATGGAACGGTACTCACTAGACTAATTTACATTAACCTAGCAGTATTTGTAACCTTGCGTCTAATTCAAACCATCAACACATTGGTTAATGGGGCAATGCCAGGCAGTGAGGAGATTCTTTTATCATGGATATCAGTACCATATTCACCTCATGAGCTATTGACAAAACCATGGACACTCATCACATACATGTTTGTCCACTATAACTTCTTACACATTTTATTTAATATACTATATCTTTATTGGTTTGGGAAAATCTTTCTAGAGTTCTTATCATCGCGACAATTACTTGCTGTTTATATATTGGGTGGTTTAGCTGGTGCTTTTTTATCCATCACGGCCTACAATCTTATACCTGTATTGTATCAAAAAGTGCCATCTTCGTTTTTACTAGGTGCATCGGCATCGGTGATGGCCATATTATTTGCAGTATCGATAGTTAAACCCAATCACTCGCTTTACTTAATGTTTTTAGGTGAGGTTAAACTAAAATATTTGGCATTAGGAGCCTTTATAATTGATATTATTAGCATTCCAACTTTAGACAATACGGGTGGGCACTTCGCTCACTTCGGCGGTGCCTTGATGGGACTATTTTACGGATGGCTTCTTTTGAAGGGCACAGATTTAGCGAAACCAATAGCCTTATTTAAAGTACCTAGCTTTAATCCTTTTAAACGCAAATCAAAACTATCAGTCACTCATAAACGACCAATGACTGATTTGGAGTACAATGCACAAAAAGTAAGAAAACAGAAAGAAGTAGACCGTATTTTAGATAAGATTAAAGTTAGTGGATACGATAGCTTGTCGAAGGACGAAAAAACCATATTATTTGAAGCAAGCAAAGATTAAGTAACTGTTTAATTTAAATGAATGCAGTGATAGGAAGAAAAATAGATATTAGACAGATAGATGAGATATTTTAGATATTTTCGGATGATGAACATTCTCTTTTCATCTTCTTATCGATAATCTATAATCTATAAATCTTAACAACTATAAAATTCAAACAGCTTCTCAGAATTGATGATTAAAAAAACAATACGCCATATACTCCTAATATTAACGATACTTTCGACTTTAGCCTTGCTATGGTCATCGTTAACAACTATTATCAGTCCAAAATATTTACACGTTTTGGCTTTTGCTGGTTTTGCATTTCCTATATTTTGGCTAGCTAACTTCACGTTTCTAATCCTAAATTCGCTTCGAAAAAGCTGGAGAGTATTAATTCCATTAGCTGCCTTGATTATTACATGGAATCATTTAGGAAACACGTTTCAAACAGGAAAATGGGTTAAATCGAATGAATCGAAATCGCAAAAAGCAATTAAAATCATGTCGTTTAATACCCGCATGTTCGACTATTATCAATGGACAGGTCGTAAAAATACCTTAGATGAAGTATTAACGTTTATTCGCCGAGAGAATCCAGACATATTGTGCATTCAAGAGTTTTTCACCTACGATAAACATACCAACTATTCCGAAAACAGCATTGTATTCCGCCTCAACGAATTTCCTTATCATCATATTGAATACAATGCTATTGGTAAAAATGGACGCAAATTTGGACAAGCCACCTTCTCCAAATTCCCCATAACAGGTGAGCAACAACTTAATTTTACTAATACAACAAATTTCTCAATTCAAACCGATATAAAAGTTCACAATCAAACCATTCGGGTTTTTAATAATCATTTAGAGAGCATACGATTAAAAGCTAAACACTACAATTTTTTGGATAGTTTAAATACTTTGAGCGAAACGGAACGAAATGCCGGCATTCGCGAAATAGCTATTAAACTAAACACTGCGTTAGGGCAACGTGCTAACCAGGCTGAAACCATTGGACGGCATATTAAAAACTCACCCTATCCGGTATTGGTTTGTGGCGATTTTAATGACACTCCAGTTTCGTATGTATATAGAACCATGCGAGGAAAACTATCCGATTCGTTTGTTGAAGCGGGCTTTGGTTTTGGAGGAACCTACAATGGAAAACTTCCATCGTTCCGAATTGATTTTATTTTTCATGATCCACAATTCGAGGCGATACATTTCGAACGATTTGAAAAAGATTATTCCGATCACTATCCCATAATGGCTACAATTCTATTGAAATAGTTCAAATGATATTTACATTTTTTTGGTATTATTGAAATCAACAACAAATTAGAACAACTCAGTAAACAACCATATAAGAGACATTACCGAACATCTCATTACTGGTTCTTGAATTTAAATAAAAACCAATGAAACAATATCTCGACTTATGTAACCGAGTTTTAACTGAAGGTCAGCTAAAAGAAGACCGCACAGGAACTGGCACAATAAGTGTTTTTGGTCATCAAATGCGATTTAACCTTCAAGATGGGTTTCCATTGGTAACGACCAAAAAACTCCATATGAAGTCGATAATTTACGAATTGTTATGGTTTTTGAAAGGAAGCACCAATGTAAAATATTTGCAAGATAATGGCGTACGCATTTGGAACGAGTGGGCTAAAGCCGATGGTGAATTAGGACCTGTTTATGGTTATCAGTGGCGATCGTGGCCAAATGAGCGAGGTGAGCATATCGACCAAATAACTCAAGTTGTTAACTCACTAAAAACAAATCCCGATTCTCGTAGACACATTGTTAGTGCCTGGAATGTTGGACAATTGGATCAAATGCAGCTACCTCCATGCCACTTACTTTTTCAGTTTTACGTTGCCAATGGAACATTAAGCTGTCAACTGTATCAACGAAGTGCCGATTTATTCTTAGGCGTACCTTTTAACATTGCATCATATGCTTTGTTAACTCACATGATGGCTCAAGTAACCGGACTAAAAGCCGGTGAATTTATTCATACGCTTGGCGATGTTCATATTTATCAAAACCATATAGAACAAGTTAAAACACAATTAACGAGGGACCCAAAACCATTACCTAGCTTCAGATTTACAAGAGAAGTACAATCCATTTTTGATTTCGATTACTCTGATTTTGCAATTGATAATTATGATTCGCATCCACATATTAAAGGAGATATTGCAATTTAATTGATAATTATTTGAAGAAAAATGTATTTTTGCAATTAGAGAACAAACAAAAATAATTCAAACAACTATAATTAATTACATCATGGCAAAGAGTCAAGACGCAAAGAAAACTGTAAAGAAAGAGCCTCTAAAAACAGTAAAAGAAAAAAAAGAGGAGAAACGCGAAAAGAAAGCCAAAAGTAAACAATAGGCTTTTAGGTTTGTATCGATAAACTAATAATCTGCTTTAGGAAAGATTAAATTGGTAATTATTTTCTCAATTTGATCTTTCTCTTTTTTAATCCCATCACCAACACATAGCCATGAAGATAGCACTTGTAGTTGCAATAGATAAAAACTATGGAATAGGCAAAAACAATGACCTTCTAACCTATCTTCCGGCCGATTTAAAACGCTTTAAGCAATTAACAACGGGACACACCATTGTTATGGGGCGAAAAACGTTCGAATCGCTGCCCAATGGTGCTTTACCCAATCGTAAAAACATTGTATTAACCTCAAACAAAGCATATCAGCCCGCTAATTGCGTTGTTGTCAACTCAGTTCAAGCTGCCTTAAACGAATGCAATACTGAATCAACTTGCTATATTATTGGAGGTGGTGAAATATATAAGCTCTTTTTTCCCAAAGCAACCCATCTGAACATTACCAAAATTCACCATGCATTTGAATGTGTAGATACATTTTTTCCGGAAATTGATCCAGCCAAATGGATAATAACATCGGAAGAAACTATCACCGATGACCCTAAAGCTAGCTATCCATATAGCTTTATAACATACGAGAGACGAGCCGTTTAAATACAAAAAAGGCTGTCCGACAATCGAACAGCTTATGAATGTCGTTTGATAGATACTATATTGAGATGAATTTGGCTTTTCGGTCAATCGCCACTGTGCTTTCTCAAACTTATTCGACTTAACTTGCTTTATTGAGCCATTCTCACTAATAAGTTGTTGAGTTACCAAACTCCAATTCCAGTCATGCTTTTCAATATTTGGCTACTGAAGTTTTCACCTTTGATGCCAAAGTGGTCTTGGATTACAAAAACAAATCAGTTGATAATTTTAGGACGAACCCGATCAAATTATCAGAATTACTTCTTCCCGCTAAATTCTTTAATAGCATCAATCATAGCTATAATGTTTTCGACGGGTACATTTGCTTGAATGTTATGAACTGTATTAAAAACAAATCCACCACCTAATGCAAACGTATCACACAGCGAAAAAATCTCGTCTCTAACTTGGCTAGGGGTTGAATAAGGCAAGGTTTTCTGCGTATCAATACCACCACCCCAAAACACAAGATCGTTGCCGTATGCTTTTTTTAGTTTTTTTGGATCCATGCCTTTGGCACTTATCTGAACTGGATTAATAATATCAAACCCAGCGTCAATAAACTTAGGCATAAACGACTCTACTGCACCACAAGAGTGTTTAAATGTTTTCCAAGAAGTGTTTGAATGCACCCAATCGTTTATTCTTCGGTAAAAAGGCAACCACAAATCATCGAACTGCTCGGGAGCGCAAAATGTGGAATCTTGTGTGCCAAAATCAGTACCACAAATAAAAACGGCATCAATATTATCTCCAATAACTTCGTGTAAGCGTCGAAAATTTTCTAACGCTATTTCAGATTGCTTATCAAATATGTCTTTAACATAGTCTGATCTCATAATGGTACTCATATACCATTCGGTAATATCTCTAATCCCCTTTGGGTTTTTCATATTTAAACCTGGAACCAAGGCTATATCGCCAAGAGCGGTTCCCCCAAGGCCAGCAATTACAGCTTTTCCTGTAGCTCGAGCATTTTTTGTCGATTCTTTCCAGAAGTTTAAATCTCTATTTGTAATTAATCCATATTCTTCTAGGTTATCTTCAACATTTAAATTTTCATCATCAATAAACTCTTGCCTAATTATGGCATCAAAAAAATAACCCGTATAAGGCATTCTGCCAGATGGATGTGCAGTGGTGTCACCTTCAGGATAAATTAAAACATCTCCATTTTCATCGGTTGTTGTTCTAAATTCGTCAGGAACCAATACTTTCTGCCCCCAGTTTGTCATAAACTCTTTAAGAGGTTTTTGATTGCTGAAACCAAAAATATTTTTCTCTCCCAATGCTCCAATAACATCAATGCCCATTATTTCTTGTAATTCAACGTCTACCTCCCCAAGCATTTGATAAGGCTCGATAACCCTGACTGGCATGGATTCTAGCCCATAGTGCTTACGAAGATTTTCTACTGCCAGAACATGAATTCCGGTTACTGGTGTTGAACCAAAATCAACGACTAAGTGATCGGGTTGTTTGTGATTTACCGTTAAATCGAAGAGCTCTTTTGATGTTCGCATAATATATATTGGTTAATGATTATTTTTGAAATGTTTATTCGATTTTATGTAAACAAAACAATCCTATTGCGTTGGAACAGAGAAGATGAAATTACACATTAACAATTGCTTATACCATGTTAAAGGAGAATTACAAATCTCTGTTGAAGTCGCATTTGTGTTGTTAAGCACCACCATATAAACAGTTTTTTATTTGGCACAAGGCACACAAATAATCGCGATAAACAACCTGTTCGCCAATACCAATTATACCACTAATTGATTTAATGGGCAGCATTAATGACGATGCGGTTAGCGAAACGCCACACGTATTTTCGTTCATTATTTCAAACAGTTTTTGTTGCTCCGAAACATCCCAATGGCAATAGCCTGGACTATATCGATTGGTAATTTGATAACCCTGTAAGGCCATTTCATTTTTAATATAATCCTGAACTTTGTCGCCAACACGTTCTACAATTGCGCTTCCTAGAAGATCAAAAACGTATCCTAGTGCGAGGTCTTCTCCATGGAGCAATTCCTTTGAGCGCTCACTATATGTAGCACCTGCGGTGCAAATAAAAAAAGCTAGTTTAAGGGAATCTTCTAGCTCATTTCGAATGGTTCTCCCCACCATTAATTCCTGTCCACATGCTACAATTGAATTCTTTCGTCCTTGCAATTCAATATCGTCTATTACTTTAAACACACACCTTATGTCACTTAACTCTTTGGCAAAAGTTATCCCACGAAATAAATACTCATTAAAAGGGGCAGGCAATTGGTCCATATTAAGGCCTTCAAAACCCATTAGATTTATTACCTTTTTCAACTCCACATTTAGCTCCTCAAAGCGAAAGTCCAGTTCAATTATCTTGCCTACAGTATTCATCATAAACAACTTGTAGATTTTCATTTTCGCGAAACGCACCTATCAACACTAACTCGCTCACACCTGAGAATGATGGGATGTTGTGCAACTCAAGTTCAGCAAAAATGCCTTGAACAAATAAAGCGTCTCCCAATTTAATTTTCACATATCCCTTTATTCGAACAACATCATCTCCCACAAACTTTAAGAATCGGTGAAATGATTCAATCCCAATTTCTCGATTGCTCCTTATGAGTATTGATTCCATCTCTGGTCGAGGCATCGAAATTTCTGTTGATGCAGGGAAAAAAGTTTTTGCTTTTTTGATCTCCGCAAAATCAATTTTACCATAAGTTGTTTTAAGTATTTTTGAAAAAGGATTGATTTGTTTAATATCCTTTAATACATCAACAATCAGCTCATCAGCAAGATCAATTTTATTAAGAATAATAGTATCAGCACTTCTCAATTGTCGCTCCATTCGCGTTTTCAGAGCGGGAAGCCGATTGAAATTTTTTGCATCAACCAAACACCAAACATGTTCCAAATATACTTTACCTTTCAGCTCAGGGGCAAGGAATATTTGTCCAACCGAAGAAGGATCAGATAATCCAGAAGCTTCCATCACCAATAGATCTGGTTTTACATCTTCAACAAATGCAGCTAAGGATTGAATAAAGGATCCAAGAACGCACACGCAAAAAGCAGAACCATTGTTAACCTCTAAGACTCGATAGTTATCATTGCTAAAAAACGCTCTACAGTCAATATTGACAGTAGAGAACTCATTTTGAATAATTGCAATTCTTCCTTCGCTTGGGAAATGATTTAGGAAATTTCTTAAAAAGGCGGTTTTCCCACTCCCTAAGAATCCAGTTATCAAGTGAAAAGGTATGCTCATACATTTAATGCTTTTTCAACCACCGAAACAATCGCTGATCGTTGAGGTATCTGACTAATAAAGGTTATATTTCCATTTATACAAGTTGTTGGCACATTATGAACGCCTAGAGCCATTGCCATACGAATACCATCTACATCTTTAATTTTATGCTCATTAACAATTACTTTTTCGCCAAAATCGACAACGGCCTTTTGTACTGCCTCAACCATATACTGACAAGGAGCACATGAGCCAGAATCGAGGGTGATAATGTCTATAATTACAATTCCGTCTAGCCAATGTCCATCCAAACTCAATGGTTCTAACGATGAAGTATGCTCCATTTCACGCGTGGTTTGCTGAATGTACTCATCGTAGATAAGTTCAGTAACTGCTTGTAGATTAGCAATAGGCGTATCCATAGGCAAATCGCAACCCGGCGCAATAATAAATCCTTTTTTTCCACCCAAGTCTAAGCAAGATAATGCTTCTTTGCGAGAATCAAGCTCATTACCAAGCAACAACACACTTGTAAGCTTAAGATTACCTCCGAAACTAATTTTTTTTGCAAGTGCAATATCCTTAACGTAATCCAAAGGAATATTTTCGTCGATTGAGATATTATCAGGCATACAATCGCACATAACTTCAATATTCTGTTGAGCATGTCCACAAACAAAAAACGAGCTGTACTTTTTCCTCAATCGTACAAAATCGAAAATCGGCTTCACATAAGGACTCACAAAAGCCTCAAACGAATCTGGATCGATTTGACTGGTCATTGGATCCACTACAGCAATAACATCACATCCAGCATCTAAAAGCAACTCAGAATACTTCACTCCAAATTCCGAACAAAATTGCATGAGTTCAGCAATGTATTCAGGATCTTCAAACATTTTTGTAAAAATGTCAGTTCCCAACAAATGTAAGGCTAACGTAAATGGGCCAGTTATACAACCATACAACGCAATATCTGGATTATTTTTACGTAACTCTCGTGTTACTTCAAGAATAATTGGAATTCGACCATCGGTAATCGATGGGAGCTTAAGCGATTTTATATCAACCCCTTGTGCAAGTGGATGCGAAATTACAGCCGGGGGGTTGTCTTTGCTCCATGCAATATTACAACCTAGAATTTCAGCTTCAACTTGAAGATCAAACATTACGGGAATACCATCTGGCTTATAGAGCTGAATAGCTTTAGTAATACCTTGAATAATATGTTTGGAGGATTGAAGGAACTCAGTTGCATCCATTCCAATCAGTTTTCCACCATGTACACCTACAAAAGGAACCCATGGTGCACGCGAAACCTCGTTAAGTTTTAATGCTTCTTCTATTAATTTTAAGCCAACCATTTAAGCAATTTTTTTGTTTAAAAACTCAACAACTCCCTGTGGGTCAGGAGAATAATTGTCTGCTCCTATTTTGTTGCAAAATTCGGAATTGATAGGCGCGCCCCCTACTGTTACCAATGTACCAGGCAGAACAGTTTTTATTTCCTTGGTAATTGATTCCATATTCACCATTGTTGTTGTCAACAAGGCCGAAAGACCAATAATAGCTCCTGGATTTTCTTTTAACGCCGCAATAAATTTATCGGAGTTAACATCGGTTCCAAGATCGATAACCTTATAACCATTACCTTCGACCATCATGGCTACCAAATTCTTACCAATATCGTGCAAGTCGCCCAATACAGTGCCAATAATAAAAGTACCTTTTTGCTTTGCTGCACCTGAAGCAAAATAAGGTTTCAGATGAATCATTGCAGTACTCATGGCTTTTGCAGACATTAATACTTGCGGAACGAAAACCTTATTCTCACGAAATTTCATCCCAATTCGTTCCATCCCTGGCATTAACCCAAATGTAAGAATATCTTGTGCTTCAGTACCATTCATTAATAAATCTCTGGTAATTTCATCGGCACCGTCCATCCCTTTCATTTGAGGAGGAAATGGAGCTGCTTTATTAATCTTACCAAATTCAATACATTCGGCAAGTTTTTGTAGTAACTCACTCATGATATAAGAAGTTTAAATTTTCAATACAAATCTACCAGTTGTGAATAGGCAAAAAAATAGTAATTTCATTTAAAAAGATGTACTATCTTTCGATTTTACTAGGATCACATAAAAAATGATTATAAAAAGACGACATTTTAGACTTTCGAAGATTATCATAGATACCCTAAAGATTGACCCATTAACCGCTGATTTATACCCTTGCGAATTGTCAGATCTATTATTTAGCAAAAATACATCGTGGATTAACTCCGAACCTTTGGAAAATCACTTGATGATTTATTGTACCAAAGGTGATGCACTATTAACCATTTCGAACGATACTGTATTATTAAAGGAAGAGCAATTTTGCATTATCCCTCAAGGATTTAGCTTTGCAATACAAATAGGAAACATTGATCCAACCATCATTTTAACCTGCCAATTCAATGGCTCTAAAAGTAAAATCCTTGAGAAAGATTTTACGGTAGTTCGAGATTTGATACCCTCCATTAACAACCAAGTAGCCAATCGCAGATTGCTTTTTGATGAGATTTTCAATAATTTGTCGAGAAGATTTCTATATGAAAAAATGCATTATATTACTTTTACATTCACCCACTTGCTCGGGACGTTTCTGTTCGCATCACGAACCAGCGATGATCTACTGTTAGAAGAAAATCCAGTTATTCAAAAAACCATTCACTTTTTAGAGCAAAATATTAATAAAAAATTAACATTGGAAACCATTTCAACCGAAGTTGGTTACTCACCTGCATACCTAGCAACCCTGTTCAAACTCAACACAAATTACAGTCTCATTAATTACTTCTCGCATTTGAAAATATCAAAATCATGCGAATATCTCGATCAAACTAAACTAAAAATTAAAGAGATTGCATTCTTATTGGGATATTCGGATCCATACTATTTCTCCAAAGATTTTCAAAAAAAAATGGAGATTTCGCCTCGCGTTTATCGTAAAAGAATGATTCAGAAACTAAATTTGCAATAAAACCCTATGTCGTTAAAAAGGCGCCAATTTTAATTGGTATCGGAACTCTGCTTTCGAACAATAAAATTTTATACTAGTCCAATATTAATGAAATTAACAGCAAAACTAAGCAGCAACTCATACATGGCTCTATCCATTTTAGCCTAAAATCTTAATTAGGATCGAATATTCGAGCTATTGATAAATATAAAAAAACTCGCCTCTCGATTATATCTGCAAATACCATCCAACTAAACACCATGCACAACTTCCACTCACAAAAAAAGCGCCTTAATTCTTAAGACGCTTTTAATGAAATCGTTTTCAAGAGAATCATACAACTCCTTGAGCAATCATTGCGTTTGCTATCTTTATAAAACCACTAATATTAGCCCCTTTAACATAGTTTATATAACCATCGTTCTCGGTACCATATTTTTGACATGCTCCATGTATGTTTTTCATAATACTTTGCAATTTCACATCGACTTCTTGACGAGACCAGCTTAATCTTGTCGAATTTTGAGTCATTTCTAATCCTGAAACTGCTACGCCACCAGCATTAGCGGCTTTTCCTGGGCCATAAAGAATTTTGTTATCTTGGAAAACCTGAATAGCTTCAGGAGTTGACGGCATATTTGCGCCTTCTGCTACACAAATACAACCATTGTTTACAAGTATCGTGGCATCATTACCATCTAATTCGTTCTGAGTTGCGCAAGGCAATGCTATATCACACTTTACACTCCAGGGACGTTGTTTTTCAAAATACTCCGCTTCTGGATATTTATCTGCATACTCTCTGATACGTCCACGAATAGCATTTTTCAGCTCCATTATGTAGCCAAGTTTTTCAAGCGTAATACCTTCCTTATCGTATATGTAACCACTCGAATCGGATAGGGTAACCACTTTTCCGCCTAATTCGATAACTTTCTCAACAGCATATTGCGCTACATTACCAGAACCACTAATAACGACTGTTTTACCTACAAAACTTTCATTTCGTGTTTTAAGCATTTCAACTGCAAAATAGCATGTTCCATACCCAGTTGCTTCGGGTCGCAATGGACTACCACCATACTCAATTCCTTTGCCAGTAAAAGATCCAGTAAAGTTATTAACTAATCGCTTGTATTGGCCATACATAAACCCAATTTCTCTTCCACCTACACCAATATCACCAGCAGGTACATCGGTATCAGCTCCAACATGGCGATACAATTCTGTTATGAAAGATTGACAAAACCTCATTATCTCAAAATCACTTTTCCCTTTAGGATTAAAATCCGATCCACCTTTACCACCACCCATTGGTAGTGTAGTAAGACTATTTTTTAGTACTTGTTCGAAAGCCAAAAATTTTAAAACACTCTGATTAACAGACGAATGAAACCGCAAACCCCCTTTGTAAGGCCCAATAGCACTGCTCATTTGAACACGATAACCGCGATTGATTTGTACTTCCCCGTTATCATTTACCCAAGGTACTCTAAAGGAAATTATCCTTTCAGGCTCAGTCATCCGTTCAAGGATTTTGTGCTTCAATAATATCGGATTCTCAATAATATAAGCAGCTAAACTCTCCACCACTTCATGTACAGCTTGATGAAATTCTGGCTCATTAGGATTTCTGCTAATCACAAAATCCATAAATTCTGTAATAAAAATGTTTACTTTCGGGTTGTGCATATTGAAATTTTTAAAATAAATAAATATGATTTATATCTATAAATTAGATATGCGATATTAGTGATTTTTTTATAATTTTCAACTACTAGAAATTAGTCATTTATTCTATTACAAATCAATCTATTATAACAAATACAATCAGTAGTTACATCGCTAATTGGATTTAACATAATTCAAGATCTATTGTGATAACCTATTTTTAATGTGTAACATTGAATTGAGAAACATTACCAACTTTTCCTAACAGCATTAACATCCTACTTTGCAATGTTCTAAATTTCCGTTTGGGCTAGGCTATGCAGGAGTAACAATAACACAGGAACAGTCTCTAGCAGCGGTAAAAGACAAACGCAAAAAGGCTATTCAATTACGAACAGCCTTTTTTTACCCTATTATCAAATTTCTATTTCGATAAAAACTCATGAACGGCTTTAGCAGCCACACGCCCATTATTAATAGCTGTTACCACTAAGCTTGCACCCGAAGCAGAATCTCCGGCAGCAAACACTTTAGAAACACTAGCTTGATAGTTTTTGTCGATCTTAAGATTTCCTCTTCCATCTAATTCCAATCCTAGTTCCTTAACTAAACCCTCATGAACCGGATGAACAAAACCCATCGAAAGAAAAACAATTTCAGCAGCGATTAATTGCGTTGTATTTGGCTTTTCGGTCATTTGCCATTGTCCTTTTTCATCCTTATTCCATTCAACTTCAACTACTTCTACTTGTTTTAACCTACCATTTTCGCCAATAAATCGTTTGGTAGCTAGGCTCCATTTCCGTTCGCAACCTTCGTGATGCGACGAAGATGAACGCAACGTTGTAGGCCAATAAGGCCAAGGATTTCCAGGAGCTCTTTCGGTTGATGGCTTAGGCAAAATCTCAATCTGAGTCACACTCAAAGCTTTTTGGCGGTTTGATGTTCCAACACAATCGCTACCAGTATCACCTCCACCAATTACCAATACATTTTTACCTTTGGCACTAATGCGCTCGCCGTTAATAAATTCTTCACCACGATTGACTTTATTTTGTTGCCTTAAAAAATCCATGGCATAGTGAATACCTGATAATTCGCGTCCTTCAACGACTAAATCACGAGGTTTCATGGCTCCAATGGTTAAAATAACTGCATCATAGGTTGCTAATAGTTCTTTCCCTGAAATATCTATCCCAACATTCACATTGGTTTTAAACTCAATACCTTCTTGTTCGAACAAACGTAAACGTCTATCGATAACTTTTTTATTTAGTTTAAAATCGGGAATTCCATATCGCAACAATCCGCCGATAGCATCATCTTTTTCGAATACGGTAACTAAATGTCCACGCTGATTAAGTAAATCAGCAACACTTAGTCCTGCAGGTCCGGAACCAATAACTGCTATTTTCTTCCCTGTTCGTTTTTGTGGAATTCTGGCACTAATAAATCCTTGTTCAAAAGCTCTCTCTACAACTGAAGCTTCATTCTCCCGAATGGTAACCGCCTCGTTGTGAATAGCTAACACACATGATTTCTCACATGGAGCGGGACAAATACGACCTGTAAACTCTGGAAAGCTATTTGTTGAATGTAAAATATCACTTGCCAACTTATAATTTCCTCTATACAAAGCATCTTGCCACTCTGGAATTTTACTCCCCACAGGGCAAGCCCAATGGCAGAAAGGAATTCCACAGTCCATACATCGTGCAGCTTGCAGTTTACGATCGGTTTCGTTTAGTGTTTGCTCAACTTCGCCATAATCGTCAATTCGCTCACTTACTGGTCGATATCCGCCTTCCTTGCGGACAAATTTTATAAACCCTTTAGGATCTCCCATGATTACATATTTTAATCAACCAACTTTAAATAATATTGGTTCAAATCAATTCAAAAAATGTATTACTCTCTAATATAAGGTGCATCTTCGGTATCTCGAAGTTTTTGCTCTAATTCAAGTACTTTTTGTTCCTGTAATACCTTCTTATATTCGAATGGTATAACTTTTACAAAACGAGGCAGATATTTGCTCCAGTTAACTAAAATTTCCTGAGCTTTAGTGCTGTTAGTATGCAACATGTGTTTGTGCAAAAAGAATTGCAGTTCGTTCACATCAGCAGCATCTTCAACTTTCGATAACTCAACTAATCCCTGATTACAATAGTAATCGAAATTACCTGTTTCATCTAAAACATAAGCAATGCCACCGCTCATACCCGCTGCAAAATTCCGTCCTGTTTTACCAATAACAACAACTCGTCCTCCGGTCATGTACTCGCAACAGTGATCTCCAACACCTTCAACCACAGCATAGGCTCCAGAATTTCTCACAGCAAACCGCTCTCCGGCAACTCCTCTGACATAAACAAATCCACTAGTTGCACCATATAGCACGGTATTTCCAATAATAATGTTCTCGTCAGGTTTAAAAGTCGATCCTGTTGGAGGAACCACTACAATTTTTCCACCACTTAATCCCTTACCTAAGTAATCGTTGGCATCACCATCTAACCTGAAACTTACACCTTGAACCAAAAAAGCACCAAAACTCTGACCGGCAGAACCTGTAAAAGTACAGTTAATGGTATTTTTAGGCAATGCCTCTTCTCCGTAACGTTTTGATATTTCACCAGATAACATAGCTCCAACGGCACGATCGATGTTTGAAATATCTTTAGCTATCCAAACTTTTGTTTTATTCTCAATGGCATCTTTTGCTCTGCTGATCAATTCAAAATCAATAACGCCCTCGATTTTATGCTTTTGTAACGATGTGTTGATAATTGGGAATTTCTTACCCTCCTCAGGAAAATGAAGCAAACGGCTCATATCAATCCCTTGAGTTTTCCAATTACCTATGGTTTTATCTTGTTGTAATAACTCGGTGCGACCAATGATTTCATCCATCGATTTATAACCCATCTCAGCTAAATACTCGCGAACCTCTCGAGCAATAAAACTGAAAAAGTTAATCACATTAACATACTTGCCTATAAAACGCTTGCGCATGTCTTCATCTTGCGTAGCAATACCAGCAGGACAAGTATTTAAGTGACACTTACGCATCATGATACATCCAAGGGTGATTAAGGCACTTGTAGCAAAACCAAACTCTTCAGCACCCAAAATGGCCATTTTAATCACATCCAAACCGGTTTTTAACTGCCCATCCGTTTGAAGTTTTACACGCCCTCTTAGGTTGTTCATCACCAAAGTTTGTTGCGCCTCGGCCAAACCAATTTCAACCGGTAATCCTGCATGTTTAATTGAGCTAGATGGACTTGCACCTGTTCCTCCTTCGGTACCACTGATCACAATTAAGTCGGCATATGCTTTAGCAACACCGGCTGCTACAGTACCAACACCTGTTTCCGAAACCAGTTTCACACTGATTCGAGCAGCTGGATTGGTACACTTTAAGTCGAAAATTAACTGCGACAAATCCTCAATCGAATAAATATCGTGGTGAGGAGGAGGCGAAATTAAGGTAATACCTGGTGTTGAATTACGTAATTTGGCAATAATTTTATCAACTTTAAAACCTGGCAACTGACCACCTTCTCCGGGTTTTGCTCCTTGAGCTATTTTTATTTGTAACTCATCGGCGTTCATTAAGTAATTGTTGGTTACTCCAAAACGACCCGATGCAATTTGTTTAATAGAACTTCGAGCATTTGATTTAAAACGCTCAGCATCTTCGCCACCTTCTCCGGTATTACTGCGACCTCCGATTTCGTTCATCGCAATAGCCATGGCCTCATGAGCCTCTTTTGAAATAGAACCGTAACTCATAGCTCCAGTCACAAAACGTTTCATGATGGCTGTTTCTGGTTCAACCTCATCAATAGAGATTGACTTACGACTTGAATTTAATTTCAATAAACCACGCAAGAATAAGGGTGTTTTGTTATCCTCATCAACTTGCTTCGAGTATTCTTTGTACTTTCCGTAATCGTTTTGTGATGTAGCCCATTGCAATAAACCAATTGTTTCTGGATTCCATCCATGCTTTTCGCCATACTTCCTGTAAGCATATGATCCTTGGCTATCTAACACATTACTCCATGAACTTTCGGAGAATGCATTGGCATGAAACATGGCCACTTCTTTGGCAATTTCGTCGTAGCCAACACCTCCAATTTTAGAAGCAGTACCAGCAAAATAAGTATCAATCACCTCTTTCGAAATACCAACAGCCTCAAACATTTGAGCTCCATGGTAACTACGCAAAGTGCTAATACCCATCTTCGAAAGAACTTTTAAAAGTCCTTTATCAACTGATTTAATATAGTTTTCGCGAGCTTTAATGTAATCGATATCTAATTCTCCTTTCTTTACTAGATCGTCAATTACCGCAAAACACCCATAAGGATTAATAACGCTGGCTCCATAACCTAATAGAAGAGCAAAATGCATGACTTCGCGCGCTTCGCCAGTCTCTACAACTAAACCTATTTGCATCCGTTTTTTAGTCCGGATTAAATGATGATGAACGGCAGAAACAGCTAATAACGAAGGAACGGCTGCCTGATCTTTAGTAATATTTCTATCTGATAAAATGATGTAATTATTACCTTCATCCACAGCTTTCTCAGCATCGGCACACATTTTTTCAAGCGCAGTTTTTAACCCTTTTCCACCATCGGCAACGGCAAAAACCATTGGAATAGTGATGTTAGAGAACTCCTCGCGAGAGAAATCTTTTATTTTTCCCAAATCGGTGTTGGTAACAATTGGGCTTTCGAACTTAATGCTTTTACATTGCGATGGCGACTCGTCCAATAAATTTTTTGACACCGACCCAATGTAATTCGTCAAAGCCATTACTAAACCTTCGCGAATTGGATCGATTGGAGGATTGGTTACCTGCGCAAACAACTGACGGAAGTAATTAAATAGTCGCTGAGGTTTTTCTGACAAAACAGCAACTGGAGTATCGTTACCCATTGAGCCAACAGGTTCGTTCGCTGTAGCTGCCATGGGAGTAATAATCTCTAGAAAATCTTCTCGAGTATATCCAAATGCCTTTAAATAAGTTTCGTACTTATCATCCAACGAAGAAGGTACTCTGTTTTTAACTACAATTTCATGCAATCGAATACGATTCTCTTTCAACCAATTCTCGTATGGATTTTTCTTTGAAAGTTGAGCTTTTAATTCATCATCAGGAATAATAATTCCTAATTGCGTATCGACCAATAAAATTTTACCCGGACGCAAACGTCCTTTTTCACGAATTTCTTCTGCTAGAAATTGTTGCACTCCCACTTCCGAACCCATTACAATCATATCATTTTTAGTGATAATGTATCGCGATGGACGCAAACCGTTTCTATCCAATGTACCACCAATGTATCGTCCATCAGAAAATACAATTGACGCAGGACCATCCCAAGGTTCCATTATGGTGCTATGATACTCGTAGTAAGCTTTTAAGCTCTGAGGAATTGGGTTTTTACTGTTCCAGCTCTCGGGAATCAACATGGTTAATGCATGCGACATGGTACGCCCAGTAAGGAATAGGAATTCCAAAACATTATCCAACGAAGCTGAATCGGATTTGTTAGGTTCGATAACTGGGAAGATTTTATTTAAGTCTTCACCAAATAAATCGGACTGAAGTAATCCTTCACGAGCTTGCATCCACAAACGATTACCTTTGATGGTATTTATCTCTCCATTGTGAGCCATTATGCGGAAAGGCTGCGCCAAATCCCACGTTGGAAAAGTATTGGTGCTAAATCGTGAATGCACCAACGAAATGGCACTTTGAACTAATGGATTCTGTAAATCAAGGAAATACTGCCCCAATTGTTCTGGGGTTAACATTCCTTTATATATAAATATTTTAGTAGAGAGACTCGGAATATAAAAACCCTCGCGCTCACTTAAAGTCGAATTTCGAACTTGATTCTCGGTTAATTTTCTGGCGATAAATAGCTTACGCTCAAGAACATCCTGCTCGCAAGCACCTTTAACGAATATTTGTTTAATAGTTGGCTCGGACCGTTTGGCCATTTCGCCAATAGCATTGCTATCCACTGGAACATCGCGAAAACCAATTACCTCAAGTCCCTCATTTTCGAGATTGGTTTGAAGAATCTCTTCACAGGTTGTTGTTTCTTTAGCATTACGAGGCAAGAAAACCAAACCCGTTGCATACTTACCCGCCTCAGGCAGATAAAAACCCAATGATTTACAGAATTCATGAGGAACCTGCATTAATATACCAGCCCCATCGCCCGATTTATTATCGGCACTCTCAGCTCCGCGGTGAGTCATGTTCACCAAAACCTCTAACCCACGCTTTACTATATCGTGTGTTTTTTGGCCTTTGATATTGGCAACAAACCCAATACCACAATTGTCATGCTCATTGGCAGGATCATACAATCCCTGTGCTTTAGGAAATCTCTTTTGCATCATACTTAGTCATTAAACAAAAAGGAATAACGAATTCCGAACCCTTTTGGGGTGCAATAATTGGCAGCTAAAATGCTCCGCTAGGCTCACTCTCCGCATAGATCCAATGCTTATATCAAATAATACAAGCTGCCAAATTCATCTTATAATCCGAACGCAAAAATAGTGCTATTGTTGAAAAATTCCAACAAGAAATGGTTTTTGATCCAAAATAATTGACATTTAACATTTTTTCATACTGACAATTGTCATATATGAACCTCAAAGTCGATAAATCGAGCTGGTATTTATAACTCAAAAAATCAAACAAACTCAACTACCTATTATATTATGCATACTCGATCTTGAAAAAATGAAATTTATCAAAGCACCCCCATGTTACAACAGGGGTATCCCAAAAAATTTTAATTCCATGCTTTGCTTAACTAAACACATAAATAAAGCCTAAGCCTTTCGCATTATCATCTTAATAACAATATTCTAATGTCGTTTAGCTCAGCCCGCATATAAGCAGGGCGTAAGCTGTCGCCCCCACAGGGCTTGTGAATATAGGTATAAACAACAATGGGCCTTAACCCAATGCTAATACCAGTAGTCTTTAAGCCAAACTAAACGACATTGAATATATACTATATACCTAAAACCACGCATTCAGCGGCTATTCCACATTACATCCTCATTCGCTGCACGATAATAGTAAAGATCCGTCTGTTTATACAAAAATATTTAAACATGGGGGTGTTGTTCGAAATTTTCATGTTTTTTTTATTATACCCCCTTATTATATGTGCCTAGAAAATAAATTTACGTACTTTTCTCACATTTACCCCCTTTTTATTTGGAGGTAAAATATTTATTTCTACTTTTGTCTCAGTGTTAATTTCAAAGAAGAGGGGGTTATCCAAATAAATGAATTTATTTACCTAAAAACATACTGTTATGAAAAGGATTATTTTTACACTGCTGACTGTTTTTGCAATTTTTGCAAGTAACGCACAAGAGGAGAGCTCGAAATTTAGCTTCTCAACCGATTTAGTAAGCCGTTATGTATGGAGAGGCACACAATTTAGTGATGCTCCAGCTATTCAACCAGGCTTAAGTTTTGCAACTGGAGGTTTAACCGTCGGAGCTTGGGGAAGCTACGCGCTAAATAGCAATTTTGGAGCAGAACTAGATTTATATGCTGGTTACGATTTCGATTTTGGATTAGGAGTAATTTTAACAGATTATTTTTTCCCAAGTGATCCAGCATCTGAAATGTATGGCGGATACTTCGATAAAGATTTACACACTTTCGAATTAGGGTTAACTTATTCGGTTGGAAATTTCTCTTTGGGTGGTTATAAATACTTAAATCAATTAGAAGATCTATACGTCGAAGCATCGTATGATATTAAAAACGTATCACTTTTTGCAGGAGCTGGCGATCAATTGTACACCAATAACGGAGAGTTCAACCTTTGCAACGTAGGTATAAAAGTGAGTAAAGAGGTGAAAATCACCGATACGTTTATTGTTTCCCCCTACGCGTCGTTCAGTGTAAATCCTAACCGCGAGCAAGGATTTTTAGTAATTGGATTAACTCTATAACCATAAATCAGCAAGACTAAGATTGTCGTTTTTTCTCAATTTCTTATAACCAACCATTCGTCAGAATCGCCATTATGAAGCGATAGACACTTTTCCATCATGATTTAGTATTGATAATCTGACATCTTGCTGTTTTTTAATAATTAACTAATAAAACCATCATACCATGAAAAAAATTGAAGCAGTCATTCGAAAAACTAAGTTCGATGAAGTAAAGCAATCACTTCATGAAGTTGGGATTGACTTTCTAACTTATTGGGAAGCTCGGGGATTAGGAACCGACCATCAGGAGCGTATTTACCGGGGAGTAATGTACGACACAAGTGTTATTGAGCGAATCATGATTTCGTTTGTAGTTAGAGACGTGAATGTTGATAAATCAGTTAAAGCCTTACTAAAATCGGCTTATACGGGCGAAGTAGGCGACGGACGGATATTTATTTCCACTGTTGACCAATCGTTACGCATACGCACAGGTGATGAAGGGGATGATTCACTTTACGACAAGAAATAGGGTAACTAACGATTAAAAAATTGAAATCATGGAAGCAACAGATATAACAAAAGTACTGGCTGAAACGGCCTTTTCGATAGATACCTTATGGGTATTAATCGCAGCAGCGTTGGTATTTTTTATGCAAGCAGGATTTGCATTGGTAGAAACAGGTTTTACCCGTTCGAAAAACACAGTCAATATTTTAATGAAAAACCTTATTGACTTCTCATTTGGATCATTGGCATTCTTTATCCTTGGATTTGGAATCATGTTTGGTACTGACATTATGGGACTCATTGGAACGCCTGACCTCATGTTTTCGAATGGTTGGGAAGGCGGAATACCTGGATTAGGTTTTATGTTCTTTCAAACAGTATTTGCTGCAACAGCTGCAACCATTGTTTCGGGAGCCATGGCCGAAAGAACTCACTTTTCATCATACATGATCTTTAGTATTGTTATTTCATTAGTAATTTATCCTATCTCGGGTCACTGGGTTTGGGGAGGTGGGTGGTTGTCAACCATGGAAATGCCTTTCCACGATTTTGCTGGATCAACAGTAGTTCACTCAGTTGGCGGATGGATTGGTTTAGTAGGTGCAATCATGCTCGGGCCTCGTATTGGTAAATTCAATGGAAAAACTAATGCAATTCCTGGTCAAAACCTTGCCTTAGCCGCTCTTGGAGTATTTATTTTATGGTTAGGATGGTTTGGATTCAACCCCGGCTCACAATTAGCAGCTTTTGGAACAGGAAACGCAAATGCTTTAGCACTTATATTTGTAACCACTAACCTTGCTGCAGCTGCAGGTACAGTAGGAACTTTAATTACTGCTTGGTTACGCTACGGAAAACCATCATTATCGCTTACTTTGAATGGAACTTTAGCCGGATTGGTAGCTATTACTGCTGGTTGCGATGTGGTTAGTCCAGGCGGGGCAATCTTAATTGGCTTATTAGCAGGGGTTTTACTAGTATTTGCAGTTGATTTTATTGAAAACACATTGAAAATCGATGATCCAGTTGGAGCAAGTTCTGTACACGGTATGTGTGGAGCATTTGGCACATTAATGGTAGGTTTTTTCTCTACAAGCACTGGATTGTTCTACGGCTTCGGAACCGCATCAATTATCTCTCAGTTAATTGGTATTGTATCGGTTGGAGCATGGGCTGTAGGAGCAGGATTTATCTTATTCTTTATTCTTAAGAAAACAGTTGGATTGCGTGTTGACAAACGAGTTGAGATCGAAGGTTTGGATATTTACGAACACGGCGAAAGCGCTTACAATTAACCTCGTTTATAGTTTTGCAAATAAAAAGAGGAGTCCAAAACGTTGGCTCCTCTTTTTTCGATTTATGGTTTGAGTGGGATTATTTATTTCACTCAGGATGGCTGAAAGATGGCAAAATAAAAAGATAAAAAGAGGGGAAGATAGATGTTAAACTAGATCGCAGGCATCGGCAGGCATCCAATGCTTATCCTGTCCTTCCCATTTTACATTGCAACCAATAGGATTCGTAACTTCAAAAGGCAATTTTTCATTCTTTAATGCAGCCTCTAAAACTAATTCCATCGTGTTCTCATTCATTTTAGATGTATCGCGTGGCGAATCCACCCCTCGACCGGTATAAATTAGCTTACGCTCCTTGTTAAAAAGATAAAAATGAGGTGTTCGCAAAGCACCATAAGCAAGTGCAGCCTTTTGAGACGGATCGTGTAAATAAAGCCAATGGAATTGATGCTTTTTCATGCGCTCAACCATACCTTCAAAACTATCCTCGGCATAAACACTTATACTATTGGAATTTATACCAACAAAACGGACACCTTTGGGTTGAAATTTCTCCACTAATTGCCGTGTTACCTCATCTGATCCGATTACATACGGACAATGGTTACAAGTAAAAAACACGACCAAATAAGGATCTTTCTCAAAATCACTTAATTGATAATTCTTACCATCTGTCGCTAATAGCTTAAAATCAGGAGCTTTTGCTCCAATTTGTAGTGTAAATGCCATATCGTTTTTTCTTAAGAAACAAGAAGTGCTAATTATTGTTCGATATTTTTTTAAGCAACTTGATTAACAGCAATATATAATTTTCCTTCCCTTCCCACACCCGCGTATTTACTAAAGGGAGCTATGAGTAAAGCAGATAATACTCTTCTTTACACGCAATGTGACATAATCTTGTCACTTTGCGTTACTTTGCAAAAAACCTCCACGCCCTTTGCAGTATATCTAATAAAAACAATAAAGCACCATCCAAATTATTGAGCTAGGCTTTGATGTATTAAAATTCTCGACAAAATAAACGGCCTGAGGCCTTGATGACAAAAACATTGCGAAGACGCTATGCCGAACATGCCGCTTGTTTGAACACGCTACTGCCAACTAGGGGATTAGACGAATAGGGGGATTTTGCTTTACGTACCTCACAATGCAATCGTGTGTTAGCGAGGGTTTTATCTATTCCCAATTCTATTGCCATCACTTTCGCATGGGAAAAAATCTGTAACATAAACAGTTTTTTATTCTCTTCAACGAAATAAATAATTTTTATAGCTTTTGCTAATGTCAATAGTTCGTTAAATTTTATGCGGCAATTTTGCCATAATCCAAAAGCTCTTTGACAATTTTCTGATTTTTTGCAGTGTATGGATTAATAGCAAACACGCACATAAATCGTTCGAGCATTAAAGTGTTGTTATATAGCGTCTTATAATCTGACATTGAAAAAGGTTTATCAGTGTCTTTTTTGTTTAATAACCAATCTTGTTTTGCTAAATTAATTGCAGTAAGGGCAGCATTAAAATGAAAATCAAGTTTGTTTTGGCTTCTAGCCTGACACGAATTAAGGCCTGTAAATTGCTTGGCATCCCTGTATAAAAACTCTATCTGAAAGCGAGAACGATAATATTGCACAATTTTTTCACCATTCTGT